>JBDTSF010000158.1:0-21553 GCA_039931295.1 Nitrospirota bacterium
CGGCCGGTGCGAATAAGGCGATGTTTGCTCTGGCGCCGATGCTGACCATGGTCGTAGCCATGATCGGATTCGCCGTCATCCCCTTCGGCCCGAACATCACCTTGGACATTTATGGAATCACGATCAAACCCTTCGTCGTCGCCGATATTAATATCGGGGTGCTGTACATCCTGGCAATTGCTTCGATCGGCGCGTACGGCATTATTCTGGGAGGTTGGGCTTCCAACAGCAAATACTCATTACTGGGAGGTTTGCGCGCTGCAGCCCAGGTCATCAGCTACGAATTAAACGTCGGGCTGGCACTTGTCGGCGTTCTGATGTTGGCGGGCACCCTCAGTCTGGTGCAAATTACAGAAGCGCAGTCGGGCGGATTCTGGCATTGGTTCATTTGGGGAGGACGCCCGGACGGATTCTTTCCAATTCATACCCAAATTTTTGCCTTTGTCGTCTTTATCATTTCTGCCGTGGCGGAAACGAACCGTATCCCATTCGATCTGCCGGAAGCGGAAAGCGAACTTGTGGCTGGATTCTTTACGGAATATAGCGGTATGCGGTTCGCCTTCTTCGTCAGCGCGGAATACGCCAATATGACACTGGTGTCCTGCGTCGCTTCCGCGCTGTTCTTGGGGGGGTGGAACGCTCCCTATCCTGGCACGATCTTCGAGTACATTGGTCTCGAACAGTTGGCATGGGTGGAACACATCGTCTGGTTTGCGGCGAAAGTTTATTTTTTCCTCTTCCTGTTCATCTGGATACGCGCGACGTTGCCCCGACTGCGCTACGATCAATTGATGCGGTTTGGCTGGAAGGTCATGCTGCCGATCGCACTGGCGAACATCATCATCACGTCGATTACCCTGTATTTTTTTCCGCGGTGAAGCAACGTAGCTGTCAGCTATCAGCTGTCAGCTTGGATTCGAATCTCGATGAAACTGACCGCTGAAAGCTGATCGCTGAGGGCTTGGTAACAATGACGTTCAAGGCGTGGATCAAGACCATCACCTTCTACGAAATCCTCATCGGGATGAAATCGACGATGTCGCATATGTTGCACTACCGACCGGTCACCGAGCAGTACCCGCACGAAAAGCGGACGTTGCCGGATAACTATCGCGGGATGCTGGCCTTGTTGCGGTACGACGACGGGACGGAAAAATGTGTCGGCTGCGATTTGTGCGAAGCCGCCTGTCCCTCGCGGGTCATTCGCGTGGTCAGTGCTGAGGTGCCGGGCGAGCCGACGAAGCGCTTCTCGAAAGAATATTACATGGACATGACCCGCTGTCTGTTTTGTGGGTTGTGTGTCGATGCCTGTCCGGTAGATGCTCTCGGCATGACGCGGGAATTCGAGTGGTCTGTGTACGACAAGCGGCAACTGCATCTCAACAAGGAACAATTGCTCGCCATCGGCGATCGATCGTTCCCGGTTCGAGAAAAGCAGTTGGAGCTCCAACATCCGAATGTGGCGTTCTTCAACGTTGCGTTCAAGCACCTGCCGCAAAAACCCGGCTGAATTGCCCATGTGTGCGGTTCGAAGGGCTCGCCGTTTCGAGCCACGTCGTGGGACGCGCCACGGACTGTGGAGCGGGCAGGCTCCTAAGGCATAGAGAAAGAGGTGAAATGGAGCAGGTATTCTTTTTCTATTTTGCACTCGTGATTGCCGCGGCATCGGTACTGGTCGTCGCGCTGCGCAATCCTGTATACAGTGCGCTGGCCTTGCTGATCATGTTTTTTCACGTGGCAGGGCTCTACGTCACGCTTCACGCGGAGTTCCTCGCCGCCGTTCAAATCATCGTCTATGCCGGCGCCATCTTGGTCCTCTATCTCTTTGTCGTGATGTTGCTGAATCTGCGGCAGGACGACCGCTACCATCGGCAATGGCCCATGGCGGGTATTGTGGGGGCGACCCTGGTCATTGAGGCGATCATTCTCACAGTCATGAAGGGTTGGACCGCCCCTGTCGTGGCGACCGGCACAGAGACGACAGTCGTGGCGACAACCAATGCTGGAGCGATAGGAGACGTGCTCTATTCCACCTATTTGTTTCCGTTCGAGGTGGCGTCCCTGATCTTGCTCGTGGCGATGATCGGGGCGATCATGCTTGCCAAAAAAGACATCGGCGAATGTTAAATGTTCACTGTTCAGCGATGACAGGAATGGGACAGTAAAAAATCACATGTGAGTATCGCATGGTTCCTCTAAGCTATTACCTGATTCTCAGCGGCATCGTGTTCCTGACCGGATTCGTCGGAGTCCTGCTTCGTCGCAACATCATCATTATCTTGCTGTCTGTCGAACTCATGTTGAATGCGACGAATATTAATTTCGTCGCATTTTCACAATATTTCCACGACGTTGCAGGGCAAGTCTTTGTTTTCTTTGCCCTCACGGTTGCCGCTGCAGAGGTCGCGGTCGGATTGGCCATCATCATTGCCTTATACCGGGCAAAGTCCGCGATCAATATAGACGAATTTCAGTTGCTGAAATGGTGAAGAACCCGTCTTTCGTAAAGCGTGAAGCGTCGTTCGTAACAGACGGATTACGTGCGTTGGGATATTATTCGTCCGGGGCGCTTCACGAACGACGAACGACGAGAGACGATTCCTGATGACCTACGAATTCATTCCATTGCTTCCGTTAGTTTCGTTCCTGATACTCGGGCTCTTCGGCCACTGGATTAAGGACAACGCCCATCTTGTCGCGGTTCCGGCTGTCCTCGTATCGTGGCTCTTCTCGCTCTTGGTCTTTTTCGATGTGGCCAACGGCCACCAGACGAGCTTCCCACTCTACACCTGGCTGACTTCGGGTGTGCTCGATATTCACATCGGCTTCTCCATCGATCGGCTCACCGCTGTCATGCTGCTCCTCGTCACGACCGTCAGCTCTCTCGTCCATATCTATACCATCGGATACATGCGTGGAGATCCCGGTTATGCCCGTTTCTTCAGCTACATCGCCCTCTTTACCTTCTCGATGCTGATGTTAGTGATGGCGGACAACCTGCTGCAACTCTTTGTCTTCTGGGAAGCCGTCGGACTCTGTTCCTATCTACTCATCGGTCACTGGTACGATCGCCCCACTGCCTGCGCTGCGGCCACAAAGGCGTTCATCGTCAACCGCGTCGGCGACTTCGGCTTCATGCTAGGCCTCCTGTTAGTCTGGTACAGCTTCGGCTCGCTCGACTATCAGGAAATTTTCCCTCGCGCGCACGAGTCTGCCGGTGACGTGATAAATGTCCTCGGGCCATTCGGGGGGACCTGGGACGTCTCCGTCCTCACACTCATCTGTCTACTCTTGTTCACGGGTGCGATCGGCAAATCGGCCCAAGTGCCGCTCCACGTCTGGCTGCCGGATGCCATGGAAGGGCCCACCCCCATCTCGGCACTTATTCATGCGGCGACGATGGTCACGGCGGGCGTGTTCATGGTCGCGCGGTTGGCCCCACTCTATAATCTGTCTCCCACGGCCATGACGGTGGTGGCGATTACCGGGGGTGTGACCATGGTCGTCGGAGCGACCATTGCCTTGACCCAGACCGATATCAAGCGAGTCGTGGCCTACTCGACTGTCAGCCAGCTTGGGTACATGATCATGGCGTGCGGCCTCGGCGCCTATGCGTCCGGCATGTACCATCTCTTGACCCACGGCGCATTCAAAGCCCTCCTGTTCCTAGGTTGCGGGTCTGTCATCATCGCTCTCCATCACGAACAGGATATGCAACGCATGGGAGGATTGAAAAGCAAATTACCGGTCACCTATTGGACGTTCGTCGTAGGCTCGCTCGCGCTTGCAGGATTTCCTCTGACGTCAGGGTTCTTCAGTAAAGACGATTTGCTGATCTCGGCTTGGTCGGCTGGGTCGCTCGGTCAATTCCTCACCATACTCGGCCTCGTGACGGCATTGATGACGGCGTTCTACAGCTTCCGGTTGGTCTTTGTCACGTTTTGGGGTACCTCGCGTGTCGATCCGCATCATGCAGGCCACATACATGAATCTCCGAAGACCATGACCCTTCCGCTGATCATCTTAGCCGTCCTCAGCATCGTCACGGGCTACCTGGGCATTCCGGAATTTCTTGGTCCGATGTTCGAAACACACCCAGGCGGTGCAGCTCACGAGGGAGGAGCCGCCGTCGGCATCATGGTGGCGGCCACGGCCATGGGATTGATGGGGATCGCAAGTGCCTATTATGTCTATGTGCTCAACCCCACGCTGCCGGATCGATTCGCTCGACAGTGGCAGTCGTTGTATCGGGCCTCCCTGAATAAGTGGTATGTCGACGAGGCGTACGATCGCGTGATTGTTCGCCCCACGTTGTATGCCGCAACCGAGCTCTGGAAGCGCGTGGATGTGAACGTGGTCGACGGTGCGGTGAACGGCGTGGCCCGTGCAATCGCCTGGGGAGGCTGGCTCTTGAGGCTCATGCAAAGTGGACAGACGCAACATTATGCACTTGGCATGGCGTTGGGGGTGGTGGTTCTTGTGACGATGTTTTTATTCTTGTAAGGAGCGTCAATGGTCGACGGTTACTGGTCCAGGGGAATCATGAACAGCAGTTCTCTTGCCAATGCCTCTTGCCAATTGACTATTGACCGATGACCAGTTCCTTTCCCTGGCTTTCACTCCTCCTCGTGCTGCCCCTTGCGGGAGCTGTCGCCGTGTATCTCGGGACAGAATCGGCCGCTCGCTGGATTGCACTGGTTGCAACTTTGGCCGACCTGTTGGTGGCGCTTCCGCTCTGGTGGCTCTTCGATCCACAGGCCGTTCAGATGCAGTTCGCGGAACATGTCGCCTGGATTACAGCCCCTCCGATCTACTACAGCCTGGGTCTCGACGGAATCAGTCTTCCGCTGGTTTTGATGACCGCCGGGATTATGCCTCTCTGTGTCTTGGCCTCCTGGAATGCGATCACAACAAGTGTCCGCGGCTTCATGGCCACATTGCTGGTGATGGAAACGGCTATGGTGGGGGTCTTTGTCGCGTTGGATTTCATACTGTTCTATGTATTTTGGGAGGCCATGTTGATTCCGATGTACCTCCTGATTGGTGTCTGGGGAGGGCCCAACCGGCTCTATGCGGCCATCAAGTTTTTTCTGTATACCCTTGCAGGGAGCGTGCTCTTCTTAGTGGCCATCCTTGTGTTGTATTTTTATGGAGGACACACGTTCGATATCCTTGCCTTAAGCCAAGGCACCTACCCGGCGTCGCTGCAAATGTGGCTCTTCTTGGCATTCTTCGCCGCCTTTGCAGTCAAGGTCCCCATGTTTCCCTTTCACACCTGGCTCCCGGATGCCCACGTCGAGGCCCCGACAGCGGGCAGCGTCATTCTCGCCAGCATCCTTCTGAAAATGGGCACCTATGGATTCCTTCGATTCAGTTTGCCGATGTTGCCGGATGCCAGCCTTGCCTTCACGCCCCTGATGGTCGCCCTCTCTATCATCGCAATTATTTACGGCGCCTATATGGCGCTGGCCCAAGTCGATCTCAAGAAATTGATCGCCTATTCGAGCGTGAGCCATATGGGGTTCATTACTCTTGGCCTGTTTGTGTTGAACCAGCAGGGCATCGAAGGAGCCGTTCTTCAAATGGTCAACCATGGGATTACGACCGGCGGGCTCTTCCTCTGTGTCGGGATCATCTATGAGCGTACCCATAGCCGATTGATCGCCGACAATGTCGGATTGGCCGCGCCGATGCCGCAGTATGCCACGCTGTTGGTGATTTTCGCCCTGTCCTCGCTCGGTCTCCCCGGCACCAATAGTTTCGTCGGAGAATTTCTCGTGCTTGTCGGCACGTTCCTCTGGAGCAAGGTCGCGACTGCCCTGGCCTCGCTGGGGATTATTCTCGCTGCCACCTATCTTCTCTGGATGGTCCAGCGCGTGGTCTTCGGGGTTCCGTCCCCTCACCATCTCCCGAAACTCAGCGACCTGAATCAACGGGAACTCGCCACCCTGATCCCACTGGTTGTGTTGGTGTTTTGGATCGGGCTCTACCCCAATCCGCTCGTGAGTCGAATGCATCAGAGTGTGACCAACACCATTGCCTCCATGTCCCGCGCGAAAGTTGCGCCCACTGCCCATCCCTCTGCCGGAGGGACCATAGAGTCACTGCTGGTGGGTAGCAGAGAGCCGCTGACGGCTCAAGGTCCATCGCGATGAGTGCGTACGGCGCTGACCTTTTGGCTCTGCTTCCCGAACTCATCATCGCCGTCATAGCCTGTCTTGTTATTGCCTTAGACCCTGTCACGCCCGCTTCGCGGCGAGATCTCCTGGCCTGGCTGAGTGTCGGCTCTCTCGTGATCTGTCTTGGGATCACCATCGGCCAGATCAATTCAGAGAATACCCGAGTGTCCGCGTTTAGCGAATTGGTCGTGGTCGATGCCTATGCCAGATTCTGGAAAATCCTCCTCTGTAGCGCGGCCGGCCTGACCATTTTATCGTCGTTGCCTTATTTGAAGGCGGAACGCATACACCTCGGTGAATACTATGGGTTCATCCTCCTCGCCCTCTCCGGCATGATGGTCATGGTTTCCGGTGTCGATTTACTGACGATTTATCTCGGCACCGAGCTCATGTCCCTCTCGCTCTATGTCATGACCGGTCTTAACAGGTCGAAGCCTCGTTCTCTGGAGGCCGCAGCCAAATACTTCGTGCTGGGCGCCTTCTCTTCAGGCATCCTGCTGTATGGTATCTCATTGCTCTACGGTCTGGCCGGCAGCACCAAGCTGGCAGGGATTGCAAGCGCCATCGGGAGTCGCGGATCGGATGATCCCCTGGTGTTGATTGCCACGATCCTGGTGGCAGTCGGCTTCGGCTTTAAGATCGCGGCGGTGCCGTTCCACATGTGGACGCCCGATGTCTATCAGGGCGCCCCGACTTCTGTCACAGCCTTCATGGCGGTCGCGGCAAAAGCGGCCAGCTTCGCGGCGTTTATGCGGGTCTTCGTCGAAGGGCTTGGTGGGCTTAAGGCCGATTGGTCGCTTCTGTTTCTCCTCATA
This sequence comes from Nitrospirota bacterium, assembly GCA_039931295.1. Lineage (GTDB taxonomy): Bacteria > Nitrospirota > Nitrospiria > Nitrospirales > Nitrospiraceae > Palsa-1315. The sequence goes on from JBDTSF010000158.1 coordinate 6,995, forward strand.
TCCGTCGTCACCCTGGTACTCGGCAATGTGGTCGCCATTGTGCAGACAAACATCAAACGGATGCTGGCATATTCCAGTATCGCGCATGCCGGGTACGCTTTGATCGGCTTTGTGGCAGCAGGCCGAGGCGTTGGCCTGTCCGGGGGAACGCCCGGTCTTGCGAGTATCATGATCTATCTCGCCATCTATTCGTTCATGACGCTTGGCGCCTTCTCCGTCATCGGCATGTTGAGGAAAGGTGGAATCGAAGGGGAGGAGATCGAGGACTTCACAGGGCTCGCAAAGCGCCAGCCACTCGCGGCCTTTCTCATGCTGATTTTCATGGCTTCACTGGCTGGTATTCCGCCGACTGCCGGTTTCATCGGAAAATTTTACGTGTTTATGGCAGCAGTCGAAGCAGACTTGGCCTGGCTGGCCGCCATTGCCCTGGTCTTTGCCGTCGTATCGGCCTACTATTATATGAGGGTGGTCATGGTGATGTATATGCGGGACCCGAGTCCTTCCTCCGTTGCGCCGCCGCGGCTCGTGACCTCACCGACCCTCTCCTTCGTGTTGGCCTGCGCAGTCGCAGGCGTGATCCTATTTGGCCTCTTTCCTAACCCTCTTGTCAGCTTTGCGCTCCAATCTGTCCTGACTCTTAAATAATTCTTTCGCCTTGCGGTACGTGCAGGAGGGAGGACTCGTGTTAGGTTGGTGGTAAGCGCTTGACCTTTCGCATCTTATGCAGATTTTTCGTTTTCTCCGAGAACTTGTCCGATCGTTTCTGCGACATGGGTGTGCCAGTTTGGCGGCATCTCTCGCGTTTTTCTCCTTACTCTCACTCTTTCCGCTCGTCTTTCTCTTGCTCTACGGGCTGAGTTTTGTGGTGAGTCACGACGTGATCGGGGAACAGGTCCTCCTCAGTTTCCTCAAGGGCTTCCTCCCATCGATGGGAGAACATGTTGTAAAGGAATTGCATCGGGTGAGCGCGTTGGAAACCGTCCGGTGGGCTGTGTTTATGACGTTCGCCTGGTTTGGGGCTTTGGTGTTCTATGAACTCGACTATGCATTGAACGTCGTGTTCGAGAGCACCTGGCGTCGTCATCCCCTCATCTCAACCGCCATCGCCGTGGCCTCGGTCGGAGTGACCGGACTGATATTGATTGTCTCCTACATCGCGACCCAAACTGTCAATTTTATAACGGGATATGCACCAAGACTCTGGGGGCTCGATCTCCTGGCCTTGGCAGCCCATGATCTGTTTCTCGCCTATACGCTCCCCTTCGCACTTGCCTTCCTCTCGGTCACAGCGCTCTATCGGCTCGTTCCACGGAGGAGGCCAAAATGGCGTGAAGCGATGATCGGGGCTCTGACGTTCAGCCTGCTCTGGGTCGCCGCCAAACTCTTGTTCGTGATTTATAGCAACTACGCGACCGTCTACGGCGACCTCTATGGATCACTTTTGGAAGTCATTCTACTGCTCCTATGGGTGTACTACTCCGCGGCCCTCTTGCTGATCGGCGCTGAGGTGGCTCACCGTCTCCAACAGCAGGCGCATGTTCAGTCAGCCGTTGCCACAAGGGTCGCTCAGTCAGACCCGACTGGGCCGAATAATCCGCCAACATAAAAAAACCATTATTTTGTTTGTTGGTCTGTTTCGTTTCTTTGGTTGAACGAAACTAACCAGATGAACTAAATCAACCAGATAAACCAACCAAACCAATTCATCCTGTCGGCTTCTGGACTTTTTCTGGTGGGGGGATCGCTTCGTGGCTACAATAGCACCCGATACGAGAAGGGAGCCCTCCAATGCTCGACGATTTCGGCAAAGACATGCTCATGCTCGGCGGCACCGTCATTGGCTTTATCGCAACGGTGTTGACCCTTCTGGAGAAGCTACTCGAAGTCAAAGCCCGTTTCACGTCACTGACAGCGAAGAAGGCACACACATCGCCGGCTTCAACCGAGCGCACCGTATCTGACTCGCCTTCCACGGCCAGTTTCTTTTCATCGAAACCAATCCGTGGGGTCTCCTATCTCCTTATATACGAAACCGGTGTGATCGTCGCCGCGGGCCTGCTGCTCAACTACGTTGGGCTGACGTTGAGCCGCCACCTGGAGAGCATTCTGTTTCTCGACATGACGGGAACGGCGCTGGTTGCGTTTCTCTTGGGCCCCTGGTGGGGAGCCATCGTGGCCCTCCTTTCGAATTCCGTCGTCAACTGGCTGTTGTACCCAGAAACCGGCGGGGATGTGGTCATTTTCCCCTGGTCGCTGGTGAACATCGCCGGTGCGTTTTATTGGGGTTGGATGGCCAGGCAACTCGGCTTTCAGACCTATCTCCGCACAGGACGCAATTCCGCCCTGTCACATGGTTGGTTCCTGTATATCTTTGGGGTCGGCGGCGCGGTCGTCATGAGCGTGCCGGGAACGTTCATCCAAGCGGCATTGCATGAGCAAACGATCTTTGCCTTGAACCCTGACGTGGCCGAGTCAGTGAGCCAGCGTGTACTCAAGTGGGAACAGACGGCGCATCTCTATCTCGACTCCCTCTTTGGTTTCACATGGGGTGATAGTCTGAGCTGGTGGATCGTGAACTGGTTTCAGAACTGGATCCGCTATGTTCCGGATAAAACCATGAGCGCCGCCATCGCGCTTGTGGTTCTCAAGTATGGGTATCCGCTCTTTGAGCGTGAGCTGATTCATGGAGGACCGGAGGGCGAGCGTCCGACCGATGAGCGCATTCTTCCGCTGGTGCTGGGGTTGCTCTATGCCCCTTCCTTCGCTGCTCTGCTCAGCAGTGACACGTATGGGGGTCCGGCCTACTGGCCTTTGTGGGCTGCGCCTTGGCTGTTGATTCTTGCTGGTTATGGCTATTTACGCTACTGGGGGACTGGTGAGGCCGCACTGCAGACAGCCAAACTTCAACGAGCCGATCGCTATGCCCGTGCGCTGAAACAGATCGGGCGGGAAGCCTCACATGAATTCTGTAAACGACTGACCTTCATGACGTTGATCGCAAGTCTACTCTTTGCCCTCTGTCTTCCCATCCTTTTATCGGATTTTTACCGCGCGACCTTCAAGTTCTTCTGCGTCGTCTACGGATTTCTGCTGGTGGTCCACCTGGTGCGTATTTCTATCGCGCAGAACATATCCGTCTCTAGGACGAATGAATGAGCGTGAAACGTAAGGTGCGAGGAGTGGCAGTGAAAACCCTTTCGATCTCTTGACGCGTTACCTCTAAACTTGCACGTCTCACGCCTTGTGCAACTGTACGTACTGTGCGATAGCCGCCCGGGTGACCAGCCCGACAATCTCTCCGTTCTCCATCACCACGAGACAATCAAAGCCGTTCTGGGTCATTTGGTCCATTGCCTGCATGATGGACCAGTCTGGTGGGATACAGAGCGCCGGCGACGTCGGATGCATCATCTCGCGAACGCGGCGCCATGGCCAGAGGGCTGTGGGAAGCGCCTGTACGTCTCGCACGGTGACCACCCCGAGAACCTGTCCCTCTTCGCACACAGGGAATGCGCCATATCCCTGCGCGACAAAGTATTGATCGACCGCGTCCTGCACGCTCATATCCGGTAACAAGGTCACGGAGCGGTGGACCATGACCTGGCGAACGGTCACCGATGCTAACAATATCCGTGGGGCCGCCTGTCGCTTGTGATTCAAGGCTGCGGCAAAGAGGAATGCGCCGATACACATGAGCCAGACCCCGTTCATCGTGATCGACTGACTCAGGAACCCGGACCAGGCGCCTACCATCAGGACCACACCGCCCAACCCGAGCGCGACACCGAATCCTATTCCGACGAATGCGGCCTGACTGGTGGCTCGATGAAAATCTTTGTTTCGAGCCCACAGACCAGCCCGTAAGATACGCCCTCCGTCTAACGGAAACCCCGGGATCAGATTAAACAGTCCAAGCTGCATATTTACCATGCCCAGCAGGCTCCCAAGGGCGACAAGCCCTTTCATTCCTGGCTGTGAAAATAATGATTCCATGGCCATGGCTCCGCCGAGACAACCGGCTCCCAGGATCACACTAACGAGCGGTCCCGCGATTGCGATCAAGAACTCGGCACGCGGACTGGGCGGCTCTTTTCCCATGTGCGCCATTCCCCCGAAAATGAACAAGGTAATCTGTCTGATAGGGATCTGATAGCGCAGCGCCACATACGAATGTCCCAGTTCATGCAGAAGGACGGAGAGGAACAACAGGAGGGCAGCAATACCACCCATTCCCCAATAGCGCGGAACCGATAGTCCAGGCAACGTATCGGGTAAATAGTCTGTCGCGAGAGACCAGGTCACAAAGAAAAATACGGCAAACCAGGAGGCATGTAGGTGAATCGGGATGCCAAGCGCACGGCCGATTTTCCAATTGGGCAATACCATGTGTTTACCGTAACAGTGCGGGAATTCGAGCGTCAACGGCAGGCTGCTGAAAAAGTCCGCCAGCATCGTTCTCGCATCGTTCAGATCCTCAACGTACCGATCGAGATTTTCGGAGGTCAGAAGACTGGAGGGAGCTTTTCCGTTCGCCAAGATCCATAGTACGGGCGAACGGCCCCACGAAGTGCGGTCGGTACCTCCTCCGGTCTTCACTCGCTGCGGCCTTGCTCGCGGAACGGCGAGTCTCGGCGCGCCGGGGTTGGGCGGGTGAGAAGTCTGGTCATTTTGAGCAGCCTGCAGGATCAGGTATACTTGCCACCATGCCGCGTTACTTCCCACACATGCTGTGCCTTATCCTCGCAGTGCTGCTTGTCCCAGCGATACCTTCCTTCACGCAAGCCCAAGTGATCAAGTCTGGCCCACCGTCCTGTCCTGGCGTGGCACTCACATTCGATCTTTGCCCGGTGAGGAATGGCACAGGCTATGATCAGGCCCTGATCGACTATTTGATTGAGCAGAAAATCCCGGCCACCTTCTTCATGTCCGGGAAATGGATGACGAAGCATGATCGGCAAGTAAAAGCCCTTCTCCAGGTCCCATTCTTTGAAATCGGCACCCATGGGGACGTCCACGCGCATATGCCGTTCCATTCGGCGGAGGAGCAGGAGCAAGAAATGCTCGGACCGGTTCGCTTGCTCAAAACCAAGTACCAGCATGTTGCGAACCTGTTTCGTCCTCCCTACGGAGAGTTCAACGACGACACGGTCAATGTGGCCCGCGCACGCGGCCTCCAGTTCGTGTTGTGGAATGTCGTGTCCGGCGATCCCGACCCCACGCTCACGGCGATCCAAATCGAGGGTCGGCTGAAGCGATTTGTCCGGAAGGGAAGTATCGTCGTCATGCATGCGAACGGGAAGGGCCAACATACGCATGAGGTGGTGCAAGATCTCCATCAACATCTCTTGCCGGAGCGCAACCTTACCCCCATGACCGTGAGTGAGCTTTTGTCCTGTGGCCAGGCAGTCCCATGAATCACCCGATCGTGCGGCTCATGACGGCGAACGATCGAGCTGCTGTCGTGGAATTGCTGGCAGACGCCGATCCCTGGAAACGTCTGGGCTATCAAGCCAAAGATTGGGACAGCTATTTCACACCGCTTCCCCAGGGGCGTGACAGCTTTGTTGTGGAACAGGATGGTAGAGTGGCCGGCATTGCGGTCGTTCGTCAGAAATCCTTACTCGGCGATTATTTGGAACTGTTAGGAGTGGCGGGCTGGGCGAGAGGCAAGGGGCTAGGGGGACAGTTGCTCACACATGCCGAAGAAGCTGTGTTTGCGAGGGTAAAGAACTTGTTCGCTTGCGTATCGGACTTCAATGACCAGGGCCGGAAATTTTACAAGAAACAGGGCTATCAGGAGATTGGCCCCATGCCGGATTTTCTGATCCCGGGCAGTGCAGAAATTCTGTTGCGCAAGACCAGCGGCCCGGTGAGGGGAAAATAAGAAGGAGCCTATGCAGGTCAAAAAGCTTCTCCACACCCGCATGCGGGTCAGCGATATGGAACAGACGATCCAGTTCTATACGGATATCCTTGGGCTTGAGGTGCTGGAACGAAAGGTCTCGCCGCGTGGTTCGCACCTGGCCTTCTTAAAAGTACCGAACAGCGAAGAACTGATCGAGCTGACCAGTTTTCCTCCGAGCGGGCCAGTGAGAGTTCAGGAAGATCTCGTCCATCTCGCCTTTCAGGTAGAGAGCCTCGACGACACCATTGCATCGCTCAATGCGAAGGGTGTCAAGGTGACGGACGGGCCGACCACAACCTCTTCCGGAAGCCGCTTCATTTTCATCGATGCTCCGGACGGGTATGAAGTTGAATTGATTGAGCGCCCGTCAGGCGTCAAGATTGTCTGAGATCCACGTTACGTTCCTCTTTTTCTCTCGGCACCGTTCATGCTACGTATCTCTCTGCTTTCCTTTCTGCTCAAGGAGTTGGACATGAAGAATGGATTTTTTCGCGGTCATGGGCTCGGCAACGACTACATTGTGATGGACCCCAAAGAACTATCGTTCTCGCTCACTCCATCGCGGATCAAGACGATCTGCGATCGGAACTGGGGGCTCGGCAGCGATGGGATCCTTACGCTGGTTCCGTCAAAGAGAGCGGACTTCGGCCTACGCATCTTCAATCCCGACGGCAGCGAAGCAGAAAAATCAGGCAACGGCCTGCGCATCTTTGCCAGGTATCTTCATGCAACCGGCAAGACGAAAAGGAAGCAGTTCACTGTCGAGACCAAAGGCGGGTTGGTCATGATTGCGCTGCATGTAGACCGCCATGAGGATGCGAGCACCGTTACCGTCGAAATGGGTCGAGCCACGTTCCAACCGGCGGCGCTCCCCTGTGCGCTTACGACCAGTGAATTGATCGAACAGCCCATCGACGTTGCCGGTCAGTTGCTGACCTTCACAGGGGTGAGCGTGGGGAATCCTCATTGTGTGGTCTTCAAGCCGGTCGGGCAGTCCTGGTCGCGCGAGGATCTCCTGAGGTTTGGACCGATATTAGAGCATCATGCACTGTTCCCTAAACGAACGAACGTGCAACTTGCCGTTCCGACCGGCCCGAAGGAACTCTTTATCCTCATCTGGGAGCGCGGGGCAGGCGAAACTCAGGCGTCTGGATCCTCCTCCTGTGCCGCTGCGAGTGCGGCTGTCCGGCTCGGGCTTGTCAAAAGCCCAGTGACGGTGAAGATGCCGGGAGGTCAGCTCAATATCCAGGTCGCTCAAGACTTCAGCCTCACCATGAAGGGGCCGGTGGCGGAAGTCGCGCGGGGAAGTCTTAGCCCCTCCTTCGTGCGTAGCCTACGCTAGGCGGGCAAACCAGTCTCAATCCCTCGACCAGGTTGCCCCAGAGTGTCTCGGACTTTAGAATAGAGCCATGCCAGGACTCTTCCCTCGCTGACCGCTGAAGTCTGAGAAGCCGATGGCTGTATCTTCCGATCTTCAATCCAAACTTGATCACCTACCAGACCAGCCAGGGGTCTATCTGTTCAGGGATGACCAGGGCGAATTACTCTACATCGGCAAAGCCGCAGCCCTATCGAGCCGCGTCCGGTCCTACTTTCAAAAAGGGGCCGATCACTCTCCGAAAACAGCCGTCCTCGTCAGTCACATTTCAGACCTTGAAACGATTGTTACCCGCTCAGAGCTCGAAGCGCTTATCCTCGAAAGCAATCTGATCAAACGGCATCGGCCTCGTTTCAACGTGGTCTTACGGGACGATAAGCAATACCCTTACCTCAGACTGCCGATCAAGGAAGACTTTCCCCGCCTCTCGATCGTTCGACGCGTGCAACAAGACGGCGCACTCTACTATGGCCCCTACACACCAGCAGGAGCTTTGCGGGAGACATTGAAGGTCATCAAAAAAGCGTTTCCGTTGGCCACTTGTACGATCCTCATAGACGGCAAGGCGGAACGGGCTTGTATCGAATTCGAGATCAAACGGTGCATGGCCCCTTGCACCGGCAATCAATCGAAAGAAGACTACCATCACATTGTTGCGCAGGTCCGCCAGTTTCTGGAAGGGCGCGACCGTGAATTGCTGGACGACTTGCGTGTCCAGATGGAAACGGCAGCGGAGCGTGAGGACTTCGAGGAGGCGGCCCGCTTGCGCGATCGGCTTTTCAACATCGAACGCACACTTGAAAAGCAGCGTATTACCCAAACGACGACGACCGACCAAGACGTAATCGGACTGGCACGGCAAGGCTCAGCAGTCGATCTCCAGATCCTCTTCGTGCGCGGCGGCCTGCTCATCGGACGCAAAGATTTCTTCTGGCCCCATTCAGCCGACGCCGGAGACGAGGAACTGGTTCGATCCGCCATTGAGCAGTTCTACAACAAGGATGGTCAGCCGCCTAAAGAACTGCTCATACCCACTGATCTTGACGACGCGACAGTCATCGAAGAATGGCTCTCGGGGAAACGAGGAAACACTGTTCGTGTCGTGGCCCCTGAGCGAGGTGTGAAGCACCAATTGCTTCTTCTCGCAGAAGAGAACGCCGCCGCTGCTGTGGCCAATCATTTGCGAGACGAAGAAATTGGACGGCAGGCCATTGAAGAACTCAAGCGGCTCGTACGGCTGGATATCGCGCCTCGCCGTATCGAAGGGTTCGATATTTCCAATACCATGGGCAACCAGTCTGTCGCCTCCCTGGTCGTATGGGAAGACGGTCAGATGAAGAAAGCCGACTACCGCCGCTTCAAGATTCAAACCGTGACCGGCGCCAACGATTTCGCCAGCATGCAGGAAGTCGTGTTGCGGCGCTATCGCGACAGTGAACACCTCGCCAAGCCAGACCTTGTGTTGATCGACGGAGGGCTGGGCCAGCTGGCTGCTGCGATCGAAGCATTGAAGCAGTCTGGCCAACCGGACCTGGCCGTCATCGGCCTCGCCAAGGCCAAAGGCGATAAAGAGGAGCGGATCTTTATCCCGGGACGAAAAAATCCCATTGTGCTTCGCGCGAACTCCCCAGCCACCCATCTCGTGCAACGCATTCGCGACGAGGCCCATCGATTTGCCATCACCTTTCATCGCAAGCTACGCGGCAAGGCCTTGATGGCCTCATCGCTCGATCAGGTCGTAGGCATCGGCGAAATCACACGGGCCCGATTGCTCAAACAATATGGCAGCCTGACGAACGTTGCTGCCGCCACGGACGACGAATTGGCAGCAGCCGGCCTCAATACCAAGACCATCGCGCAGATGCGGAAAGCTCTCTCGAAGACTGCGCCGTTTCGCAGTTGAACGCGATCACCTCTGGCAGACAACGTTCCACAAACGAATAGGGCCTCAGCCCCTGTTAGACTAAGGAGTTGGCTTGTCAAAACCATGCGACAGGCACTTGCGTGACCAGACCGTGAGACCTTGAGTCTGGGCCTGACCCACAGTCCATGGTTGCGGATGATCGTCAAGGTATGAGGGCGAGCCCTCAGCGCCGTGAGCCGCGAGTTGAGCCGCAACACGAAGTGAGGCTATCCCTGAGTGGCCGAAGGGGAGGCTCACCACCACGCTTGAAATCGTCGCGGGGGTGATCGCGAGGAAGATCGTCGAGCACGCCGGACGGAGCTATTTACGAACCACTACAGTCAGCCAGCGCCGCTCGAGACTGGCCCCGTCTTGGTTTTACTATGGACAGCACGCCGGGCCGAAGGCACTTCCTATGAAACCGCGATGCTCAGCCATTTGATTGTTCTGTTTGTGAGTGAGCTCGCAGGATCAAATCGATGTTAGAATAAAAACTTTGCGCTGACGATTCCTAAATGGACGTAGGCGTGATATGCCCCGTTGACGGTGGGGTTCAGGTTCCCCGCTACAGCGCGTGGCTCATAGAACCATTCCTGAAATGCCACATCGAGTCCAATCCCCTTCGGCCAAAGCGTCGTGACTCCTCCGCAAGGCACCATTCCAAAAAACCGTCCCTGCCCTTGACACAAGAATCCGGCCCCAATAGAGAGCATGTTGGACGGTAAAGAAATCACCCCCGGGTTGAACGTCGTGTCAGGAACAGGATCCTCAGTTCGTGTGTACCCCGATCGGACTGCTATATCCCAGTGCGGCAGCCACTCGGGGTTCAGCCACTTGTATTCGGTGCCGACGGCTACGACCGTGACGGTCTTCCATTGTTGCGGTTGTGGAATGGTCCCACCGGACGAGAGATGGACATCGAGGTCGCGATTCGATTTCCACCCGACATATTCCACGTCGAGCTCCAATTTCCATTCCCGCTCGCTCGTCCGAACCGGCCAGATCGCGATGGCTCCAGTGTAGATCTGTGGCAGCACAAGATTGGTGGAGGCATCGGCAACCTTCGCCCCATTGACCAACAACGATCCACTCAACGGCACCACAGCCTGTGTGCGATAGACCAGACCGATGGAGGCGATCGGCTTGCCATTGTCGTTTCTCAACGGTGTATAGAGCAGGCTCACGGTTGCGCCAGCCCCCGTTCCTGTGCCATTGAGTTCGACGGACGCCCCACTCAAAGGTCCGACGCCCACCTGTTTCTGTTCGATATGTCCCTGTCCAAGAAAATTTGCGAAGGTATAGATGTCGGCGCTCACACCGATGGCCAGCTGATCATTAATCTTATAGGCCACAGTCGGCTTGATATCGATGAGCGGAAGGGCCGCAGAGGTGACGGATGTGTTGAAGGGGCCATCGAGCGGAAAGCGCGTGTTTAAACCGAACGGCGAGGTGAGGCCAAGACCGACCGTCACATTCGACAGACCATTCCGTCCGAGAAACCCTAGGTTTGCGCTCAAAAAGGAATGGCTCGGTGGTGGAAACGCGATACTCCCTCCAAAATCACCTCGATTATCTATCCCAGTCGAACTGTTTGTCTTTATGGACCCCCCTAGCAGAGTTGTCCCGGTGACTATTTGGACCCCATTCACTTGGCTCAGGCCGGCTGGATTATAGTGAATGGCTGAAGCATCATCGGCCTGTGCAGCAAAGGCATTTGCTTGCCCAGCCGCCGCCGCCCCTTGTGGCTGGAACCGAAGCGCCTGTCCATATCCAAGCGACGGGCATAATAAGCAGGCTAGCCACAGAAATAAAAGACTTCCCTTGTTAGTCCTGTTATAGCCCTTACGGCGCGTCATATTTTCATTGACGAATCAAAGATTATTGCGACGACATCTATACTGCTCTTGAATAAAATATATAGACGATTAAGGGCGAGTTTGGTAGGGCCAAAATATCCTATCGCCACGCCTTCTGGTTTGTGGTAACTTGTGACCCTGTGTAGTCTATCCTAACGGAACCCATCTATGGCACATGTCCAGAAAAAGCGCCCCTTCCCCAAAGACGTATTTACGAACCTAACCAAGACTGAGTGCGAAGGATTCATGGAGGTCCTGCACTTTGCGGTGCAATCAGAAAGCCCCGAAGACGTCAAGGACGTGCTCGCGCGGTTTCAAAGCCTGTTTCATTTTACCCGGGTGATCGGTGGACTCGCAAAACTCAGTCCCATGGGCTCGTTTGAGGGCTTTACCAATGTACTCAATGTCAGCTATCCAGAAGAATGGCTTCGCCTCTATTGGCAGAAGGGGTACTTTGAAGTCGACCCGGTCTTCAAGACGGCTTTACAGGAACCAGGGACTCAACATTGGGAAACCACCTACCAGAACACAAGCTCGGACAAACAGCGAGAATTTATGGAAGCGGCGAAAGAGTTCGGCCTAGCGGATGGGATCACAACAGGATCAGCGGATCCCGCATGCGGAGTCGGGACCTTTTGCTCATTTGCCTCTGCTGAACGAGTGGACGCAAAACGTTATGTGCCGCTGGTCGAGTATTTTGGATACCACGTTCATCTTGCCCTCTTACGCACTGCCCCAAAGAGTTCTCAAGCGGTTGCTCCCTGCGTCAAAGAACTCTCCCTGCGAGAGATGACGATCCTAAACTGGGTGAAAAACGGAAAGACAAATTGGGAGATCGCTAAAATCATAGGCGTGACTGAACGGACTGTCCGATTCCACGTGGAAAGCATCTTCTCGAAGCTGGATGTCACTTCGCGATCCCATGCGGTTGCAACTGCGATCGCACACGGCCTGCCTAATGTGGTGTAATCACAACGGTCTCATTGATTTTCTCGCAACTCATTGTTTGAGGTGTATTCGCATTCCCTTACACCGCCGCACTCACGAGTCCCATCCTTTCGCAGTTTGAATAGCTAGACGTTCGACCAGAAATTATCTCGCCCTGAAGCGTCTCGATGGAAGAGATCCAGTTCAGTAACCGTGGTTTCTTAATCGCGTTCTCTTCGTCAAATCGGACCATATCGTACAGCGCTGCCACGGAACAGGCTCCTGCTGGAGGAAGTACCACTGGTTCTCCTATCATTTCACAAGGGAACCCCAGTGCTCGTAGTGTTCGAAAGAACCGATGCTCGACCTCAAGATAGTAGTACCGAATCTCGTTCGCAACAGCCCATTGATACACGCCTTTCAATAAAGCCAGCATCATTTTGGACGAGAGCCCTTTATCTTGGATTTCAGGATCAACCGCTAGTCTGGTGATCTCGGCAGTATCTGAAGTTTTTCTGATTTTGTATCCGTCCGGAAGCAAGGCCCCGAATTCATTCTCGAGCATGAATTGCCCGGAAGAGGGCAGTAATCGAGCGATCCCGACTACTGCTCCATCATTTCGGACTAGACCAATGGTCTTTCCCCACAAATCGTACATGTCTATCTCCTCTCTGTCTTCTACCTTAGGAACCCACTTTAGTGACTCGGCAAAGACTCGATGCCGAAGATGGTAAGCCTGCCGTAACTCCTCCTTGCTTTCGAGCTCCTTCACCAAGAACTCTCCCTCATAGAATGCAATCTGTCTGGATTCCTGTCTAGTTTCCGTGTTCACGGGGATCACCTCCAACAAATTGAAATACAATAGGAAACGCGGATTGGATCGCAGGGTTACAAATTTGAACACATCGGTCACCTGGCGGATCCGCCAGGTGACCGATGTGTGGCATCCGTGTATAAACAGTACGCTTCAACATTGAGAAGTCCGTGAGGGGAAAGGCCCTGGAAAGGTTCACGTCATAGTATGGAAAAGGCACTTCAAGTGATGAAAGATCGGCGGGGATTACAGCTTCTCGAAGGGTTCAGGTCCTCTTCCGGCCAGCTGCAGCACCAGCGTGCAATGAGCGCGCACGGAATGCCAACCGACGGAGAAGCGTCTGTTACGTGCCTATTGAGAGAAGAGGTTGGAAGTAGTCTTGTCTCCGGTCTTCAGGCATCTGAACAACGATTGAGCGCCCTCCTTCACGATCGCAGTCGCATCGGGCGGGAGTTGCACGATTCTGTATTGCAAGCGCTCTATTCAATCAGGCTCACCCTTGAGCAGACATCTAGATTGCACCAGGGGGCGCCACAGGCTGGGCCGTGCACTCACAATCAGACGGAAGATCAACTTGACACGGTTATTGAAGACATCCGGCGCATGATTGCGAGTGTGGAATCGGACCCTGTGGATCCATTTCGACTGGTTTCCGAGTTACGGGCCCTCGCCGAGGCCATTGAAGAAGTGAGTGAGGTACGGATTCGTGTGGAGATCGCCCCGACAGCAGAGGAGATTCTGACCAGCGAAGAGGCACATGAACTTATCGCCATCGCCAAGGAGACATTGAGCAATTGCGTCCGTCACGCCCACGCGACACGAGTCGTGATCGCCCTGCGGCACGTCGGCACACGAGTACAGTTGAGCATTCGAGACAACGGATCAGGTTTCGACGTCGAGCTCGGACGAGATAAGGGCCCTGGGTTCTCGCGTATGGAGGAACGGATCCAAAAAATCGGTGGCCGCTTGAATGTCCAATCCACGGTAGGGCGAGGCACATGCCTCACTGCCGACGTGTATCTTGAACCGATACTTACAATAGTATGAAACACTCACCCACCCATCTTGTCACGGCCTTATCGGCTCGCACTCTCAGTCGAGTCGTGAGAAAGAACGCTAAATTCAAGACCGTACATGCTCCAAAGCCGACCCACCGCCCAGAGGGGCTGATTGACCATTGCTATCGTGCACTACTGGAGGCCTCCAGCAACGCCGTCCTACTGCTCTCGCCCGAATCCATCATTCTGGAATGGAATCGAGCGGCCGAAATGTTCTCCGGCTGGACAGCCGACCAAGTACTGGGTCGTCGCTATGTGGAATTGTGTCTTCCGATGAAAAAGCGTAAGTCGTTCCTGGCCGAGCTCGCACGAGTCGCCGAAGGGAGCGATGTGAAGGGACTCGAGATCCTTCTCGTGGGACGCGCAGGCTCACAGACGATGCTTTCTTGGAATATATCGCGAGTGCTGGGGCCTCAAAGGGATCTGATCGGCCTCATGGCTATAGGAACTGTCGTTGGTCCAGAGACCCAGGTGGAAGAGGCATTCCAGTTGGCCAATGCCAGAGCACGTAACGCGGCTCGCCAGGCACAGAAAGCCTTAGAAGAGGAACGGGGTAGAATTGCACGAGAATTACACGATGAGTTCGGGCAGGCATTGACCGGATTAAAATTCGACCTGGCGTACTGCGGCACAACACTTACACAATCACCTGCTTCAACCGACGTCGGAGATCTGCTGAGAAGAGTTCAGGTCATGTCGGAATCGGTCGATGTACTCT
>JBDTSF010000159.1:0-76729 GCA_039931295.1 Nitrospirota bacterium
GGGCGATGTTCAATGGAATCGTCATCGTGTGACGATCATCGCTTAGCGTGGGGACCGATATGGAGAGCGCGCAGTCTTCGCGCAACACCGCTTCCGTCTGACTCTGGCGGTGGGAACGCCGAAGAGGCATCCTAGTCTTGGCGCCGTTGGCGACACGACGGAGCAATCGTTCTCGGACCCGCATTTCCTCACGGTGAAACAATGCCGAGCGAGACCAGGTCATGACCTGCTGCGGTTCTGTACGGGCAAGCCCGATGATGTCCAACGGGATGAGGGTCGCAAGCCCTGTAAACAGAGATTGAACAATGGTCCGGCTGTCCAACGAACCGGTCAATACTTGGGTCAGGTGATTCAAGGCTAACAAGTTCTGGTTCCAATGCTTGAGCGCGTTGCGTTCACCGGCCAGTAGATCGTTTGAATGGGCGAGCTCCTGTGAAAGGCTGCGCACGGCACGGAAGGCTTGCCGATTGGCAAGACCATCTTGGAGCGATGCCATTAATCGGCCTGCTATAACCGGAACCGTCAGATAGTCGAAGGCCCCCTTTCGTAGACATTGGGCCACCAGCTCTGCGCCCAATTCCTGACCGACCAGAATCACACTGATGTCCTGATTCAGCTCAGCTAACTGACTGAGAAACTGAATAGCTCCCTCGTGCACTGAAGGGATTTCGTAGATAATCGCGGCGGCTGAGCCCGCTCTGAGCGCATCGAGAAGCGCGCAGTCTTCCGTGAATCGACACACGCCATAGCCTGCCTCTTCAATATGACGCCACAAATCCTGACGGTGAAACCCAGGACTCCCTAAGACGCAGACGTATAATTGTTGATCCTCTATGGCGCTCCGACCATTGGAGCTTTCGAGAATGGCAGGCTTGAACGAGGACATCCTGTCCTTTACCATGTTAGACACTCCTTGTCTTACTATATACTTATACTGACAACCTCATCTTTTAGATGCACGGATAGTCACTTACGCACATCAAGAGAATTCGACGCCTGATCCACCCCCCATATCCCCAGCTTGCTCAGCATCTTGTCATTCTGATGGAGGGAAGGTGGAGAGCCGTTGATTGGTACGTACGACATTGTGGACCTGAGTGCATTCAAGCGCCATGGCCATTTGTGTCAGCCGATCATGCCAGTTGATCCATGAGAGGATGCTCCACCGCACTCAGCCCTTGCCAGGACCGTACCCCTCGCAAGTTTTGGCGGACCTTCGCTATCTCGATCAGCTGCGATTGGACGGCTAAGCGTGCATTTGAAATTCTGGCTGCGACCTCTCGGTCGATAACGGTAAGATTTATCGCAAGCGCCGGAGACATCGGATAGTCTCGGAGCTGTTCCCCACGCAGCCGGTAACATTCCTCAACCTGATCCCATCGTCCAAGCTCTGCAGCTTGACTGGCCTGCGTCGTGACGGCGCGAAGGTTCTGCTCCCAGGCCGTCGCATTCGACAGACTCATTCTATCCTCGCACCAGGGACATCGGCTGGTCTTGCTGCTGAGCCACGGTGTGCCAAGCCCCACGCATTTCTTTCAAGCACCGCAGCGGGCCATCAAGACGGCTGGCATCATTGCGCAAATTAGCCTGCGTAAACTCCGAGAGCATGTAATCGTAGAGACGGTATAACGATTTGGCGATCTCACCACCCTGTTCGACGTCAAGGACGCTGGATAATTCGCTGACAATCCCAACGGCTCGGCCGAGAAACCGAGCCTTGTCCGGCTGATGCCGCCGGGTAATTCCGTCACCTGCGAGTTCGATCGCTTGAATGGCTGAATCGTACAGGAGAACGATGAGCTGAACCCTGGACGTGGTCAGCACCTCGGTTTGACGA
This sequence comes from Nitrospirota bacterium, assembly GCA_039931295.1. Classification (GTDB taxonomy): domain Bacteria; phylum Nitrospirota; class Nitrospiria; order Nitrospirales; family Nitrospiraceae; genus Palsa-1315. The sequence continues at coordinate 1,838 of JBDTSF010000159.1, forward strand.
TACCGTGAGGCTGCTGCGGTATTGGGGAAGGTATTCATCATCGTCACCCCTGTGATTGTTGTGATTGCAAGAACGTGGTCTGACCTTTCAGCCGGCTCAGAAGGCTATCGAGCGCTGCATACTGTCTCTTGAGCGCCTCCTCATAGGCTGAGAGAGCATCTTCTTTCCTGTCGATTTCGGACGTCAGGTTGCTCACCTGCTTGGTCAATGCGTTTTTGCGGACCGTGAGCGAGCCTGTACTGATGTCATCGATTGCGTCGATGGCCGCATTAATGCGCTGGGCGACACCGGTCACGGTCGTCTGATTGATGAACAGCGATTTCACCGCCCCATAATTTGTGTTGAGCACGCTGTCCAGCTTGGCATCGTCCACGGTTATAGCGCCGTCGCGTTCCGTCTTGAATCCAATTTCTCCCACAGACGAATAGGTCGTCAGTCCACTGACAGGAGCGGAGAGAGCCTGCCGCAGTTGCGATAGAAACCCTTTTGCCGTTGGCTCGGTAAAGAATAGCGCGCCTTTTTTCGTCGCCACGTCGTAGGTCGTGCGTTCGTTCACAAACTTCACGATCTCGTTATAGGCCGCGGCAAACTTCTTAATGTTCTCTTTCACCACACCGTTGTCGCGCGTGACATTGACGGAGACCGTACTGGATCCGGTTGTCTTGAGGAGCAAGAGTGTGACGCCTGGGATCGCATCTGTGACGGCATTGCTGCTGCGCTGCAAGGTCACGGGATTCAGCGTTGGATCGCCGACGATGGCGATGGCGTCCTGCGCAGCCTGCAAGGTATCGACACCTCCTGTGCCACCACCATTGGTAAAATCTAATGTCGTGCCATCGGCCACGATCGTCACTCCATTACTAGCCCCTGACGCAGTCGCCGTGAGAATCACGCGATAGGCCGGCGTGGTCTCGCTGCCGGCATTCACAATCGATGCGGTCACCCCGGCACCCAAGTCGTTAATGCCGGTCTGCAAATCTTCAAGCGTGGCGTCGCCGTTCAACGTCACAGTCTGATCGGATCCTGCTCCAACGCGGAACGTAAACACGGCCGATGCACCACCGACAACATCGGCCGTCACGCTCGACACGGCGGTCGCTCCTTTGTTGGTAATCTGATGCGACTGCGCCAACTGTGTCACCCGGACGAGGTACGATCCAGACATCGCAGTCGATGACGCCGAGGCCGTTAATGCGGTCTCATCTGAGACAGTTGTACTGGTTCGATCGAAGGAGGCCGGCAAACGTAGAGCATCTCCAGCCGATTGCAACGCCTGAAGTTTGCCCCCGAGCAATGCGTAGTCTGTCAACTTCGATTGCGCCGTCGCTTTCTTCTGACTGAGTTGATCGATGGGAAGACGCTGAACTTTGACCAGTTGATCAACCACCTGGCCAAAATCCAGTCCGTTTCCCAATCCCCCAAATGAAATCGATGCCATAGCGTCAACGTTCCTGCGTTATGCGCGTTCGTGAACCAATAGACCTTTCGGCTCATCGAGATACTTGGCCAAGTCCAGAAGTTCCTGCGCAGGAATCTGGCGGATGATCTCTCCGGATTCCCCGTTGAACACCTTGATCACCGCCTTACGCAGATCATGATCGATCTCGATTTCTAGACGGGACGTCGTTCCACGAAGCACGTCCTTGACCCGAACAGCAGCCTGCTCCACATCTTCCCTTGTCGGCGTCGGGACCTGAGTGGGTGCCGTGAGTTCTGTTTCCACCTTGCTGTCCCCTCTGAGAACTGGCTTCGGTTCGCTCTCGGGCTGGCGCTGAGGAGCATAGAGGTCTTGAGGCGGTCGAATGTTTTGGACCATAGATGCCTCCATGGAGACGAAGCTCCCTCATCCTCCGCCGGAGGCCCAGCCGCCGATGCGGCGGTTGGGCGATGACTCCGGCGAAGCGATGTCCGAATCTACCGCAGCAACGCGAGGGCCTGTTGCGGAAGCGCGTTGGCTTGTGCCAACACGGCAATACCCGATTGAACGAGCACCTGATTCTTCGTAAACTGCGCCGTCTCAAAGGCGATGTCTGCGTCGCGGATCCGAGATTCAGCAGCCACGAAGCTTTCGCTCGTGATCTGGAGATTCGAGATGGCCGCTTCGAAGCGATTTTGAATCGAGCCATATTCCGCTCGCGCGGTGGCAATTGAACTGATCGCGCTATCGATATTGCTCAACGCGCTCTGGGCATTCGCCGACGTCGAGATATTCACGGATGCCAAACCGATGTTTGCCAAATCCAAATCGTTCAGATCGGCTGAAAGCGAGTTGCCCGTTCCACTCTTGAAGCCGATGAAGACTTCGAATGAGTTGGTGGCCCCGCTCAACAGCGCCTGGCCGTTAAACTCAGTCACAGTGGCGATCCGGTCGATTTCAGACCGGAGCGATATAAACTCTTGATCCAAGTACGACCGCTCCGTCACGCCGACCGTACCGCTGGCGGATTGTGACGACAGCTCACGAAGACGGGAAAGCAAGTTACCGATTGTCGCGGCGGCGCCGTCGGCAACCTGCGTCAAGCTGATACCGTCATTCGCATTACGCGTTGCTTGATTGATGCTGCGAATCTGCGCGCGCAATGTTTCCGACACACCAAGTCCTGCGGCATCGTCCGCTGCGCGAGTGATCCGAAGGCCTGAGGACAACCGCTCAACCGACCGTTGCAACTGGTTCGTGTTCACGGTCAAATTGCGCTGAGCCGCGATCGAAGCTGGATTGTTATTGACAATTAATGGCATGGACCTATTCCTCCTTGAAAACCGAACGAATCAATCACTCGCACTTCCCGGCATCCGTTCCAGGATTGTTGTGACCGAAGGCCCCTCCAATAGCATGCATACCGGCGGGATTCCCTGGTCGTGCATTCCTTATCGGTTCCAGCCGCTCCACACTTGAGAGGGCCTGAGGAGCAGCACGGAGAGAAGTCATAGTGGTTGACAACCGACAGTATTCGACGTGAAGGTTCAAATAGAAGCCACCCGTGGAAGAACCTCGAATTCTAGGATATCCGCCAGGCGAACTGGATCTTGCATGGACCGGGCGTCCAAGAGTTCCTGAATCCAGGAGGACAGGGCTTGCAGATCACCGCCGGCTTGACTACCCTGCTCAGCGGCCTGAAGAAATTCCATATAATCGGCCAACTGCCCGAACCATCGATCCAAGGCTGAAGGGATGGTGCCACTCATACGCAGCGGCGCGAGGAACCCCTGAGCTTCGGCTTTCAATGTCGAGGAAAACCTGGCGATGGCCGGCGTCGCGTTCGTCATAATCTCAGGGATATCCTGCGAGCAGGCGTCGACCGATCCAACCTCTCTGAGGAGCTTGCCCAGTAACATGGGTTGGAGGTCGCGATCCGTAATCGGACGCCCCCCAAGCTTTAACGAAGTGACCAGCCGATGTCGCGCATGGGCACGATCACTAACCTGCGCCAAAACCTCACCGACTAATTGATCGTCGCTGACGTCCCACTGATCTTGATCGAGTGTGATACGCATAGCTCAACTCCTTGTGATAGATACGGGTGTTACTGAGACAGCGCTCTCTATCATCGGCAATGGGCGTTGTCGCTTCTCGAACTGAACGGGTTCGGCTGACAACAACGTATTGACCCTATCGATACGCTGCTGCCAGCGTCGATAGGCCTTTACATGCCGATCAGCCAGCATCGTCAGGCCGACGACATCATCGTTATGGATGTCTCTGATCATGGCCACCGTGGATGGGCCTGTAGCCGAATGAGCCATCATCTGAGGCAGGAGCTGTTCTCGCCCTTGACGGAGCCGCGCTTGTTCTTGTTGTAGTAGTGACACTGGTAGCGGCTGACGCCTCGTGAGCGTTGCGATATGACGAGCCCGCTGTTCCAGCTGGCGCAGAGGCTGAATCGCTTCTCTCATCCAAGCCATCGCGTGCGCGTGGTCCGGCGCAACTTCGGCGTTCGGAGCCAGCTGACTCGGCCTGCCTGTGAAATCCTCGAACCAGAATCTCCTCCAAAAGGCGGCATACCATGCGGCGCCGGCATCCACATGTCCTTCGCGCAAACTGAAGGAGCCAAGTCCATCGGCATCAACACTGGATTGATAAATACGCACACCTAGGCTCCAGGAGGGGAACGGGGCACGCTCTAGAGCATGCAGACACAGCGCCGCAACCTCCTCGGAAATCAATCGGTCTTTGCAGGCATGGTGGGCACAGATCTGGTCGAATCCACAAGGCGAACAAGCAAGATCCGGCTGAATCACCCAATGGCCTGGCCCGTAGGGTCCCGTTTCATGGTGATCGACATGGCCGACTGATAGGTCGATGACCGGGGTTCCGACGCCGACGGCGAGATGCATCGGTCCTGTGTCGTTGCTAAGGAGCAATTGACAGCGCGAGAGCAGTCCAACGAGTTGAGGGAGTGTCGTCCGACCGCTTGCATTAAGCATCGGTGCGGTTCCTCCTCCGGCTCGATAGGTCGTTTTGGCCAGCTCGATGGCTTCCGCCTCGGCAGACGTGCCGATCACAACAAATCCTACGCCACTGTGTCGGCTCAGGTGTGCCAGCGTCCGGCCAAAATACTCTGGCCGCCAGGCTTTCATGATATCACTGGCTCCGATCTGTACCGCAATCCACTGACGGACGGTTCGGTCTTGAGACCGAAGAAACACCTCGGCCCAGGCTCGACCATCAGCTGGAATGGTAACCGATAGCGGCGAGAAAGCTCCAGGACCGCTCCCGCCCATGGCATAAAGGTCCACCAGGTTGAACCGGTTGAAACGTCGATGTCTATGCAGATCCGTGAAGTAAGACAGCCATGGATTTTGCACGATAGGACTGCCGTCCGGCCCTGCCGTAATCCCGCGCAAATCTGGCGCGCCGATGTATGAGGCAAGCAAGCCGGTCTGGCGATTGAAGGTGAGATTCACGATGCGATCGTACCGCGCAGCTCGCAGCGGCGCAGCCCAGGCTGTCATCTCTTGCATCAGCGTCACAAGGCTCTTGGATTGCGTGCGGCAGTCATCGAGCAATCGAGTGAAGTCGTAACTGATGATCTGTCGAAGTCCTGGAAGGAGCTCGGCTGTCGGTGTGAAACTTCGATCGACGACCAGGTCGATCGCGACATCGGGCCATTCCTCGCGCAACCGAGACAACAAGGGGCCGGTCTGAATCAGGTCCCCCATGCGAGTCACATTGATGATGAGCACTTGTTTCATCACACCAAATCTTTCGTCTCAGAGCGATACTCATCCAACATGAGCACCATCAGATCTTCTCGTGACAGAGTACCCATGGGGCCACGTGAGCGGATCTGTGCCGCAAGCTGCTTCAGCTCCACCCGTTGGGCGGGAGGAAAGGTTCGTAGGGTCGATGCTACAGATGAGAATGACTCATCGGCAGCTACGGCCAGTGCTGCGGCCTGACGATCTCCCCGAAGAATAGACCCGATGCGGTCAGGGCTGGCGACACCGACATGGGACAAGAGCGCGCGCATGCGGTGCACATACGTATGTTCGGCGAGCACGCGCTGACGGGCTTGCGCCGCCATAGCCACGCGCTGCTCGGGCTCGCGAAGCCAACGGGTGATTTCACCAGGGAGTGCCTCTGAAGACGACACCGTGGCGACTTCACTCGCGGTGAAGAGATCCGGCATCAAAGAACGGCAATCGGTAAGCTGAAACGCTCCACAGGAGGCCAGTTCGAAGGTTCGAGGATTGACAAAATCCCCGTTAGGGTCGAGCCCGGCCCCGGCCCAAGAATGTAAGTTCAGGTTCACCGCGCTCGCGTTAAATACTTTCTGACAGGTGTCGGTATCGATCCGAACACCGTTGCGTTGAAGTATGGAGGTCAGAGCTGTCGCACCGTCCCATTCGTTCCCCCAGAGCTTGAATGTCCAATCATGCCCGAGGAGTCGAGGAAAGATCTCGCGACGATTGGCATACCCCGCGCCGACAAATGAGACATCCGACCCGAACTCCTCTCGCTCAGCCAGGGTCAACTCCACAGGGCGGTGGACAGATGGATCGGCTGCCATTGGAAGATAGCGGACGTCTTTCGCGCCTGCCTGTTTGAGCGCCGCGATACACGGCGCTTGCTGGATCACGAACCAAAAATCATAGCCTGCCGCCAATTGCTGCCAATAGGTGAGATGCCGGTAATTCTCGACAAACCACATCGCCGTCAGAAATTTTTTACGCCGGAGATGCTCAAGCGCAGGAAGGATTAACGGGGCCTGCGCGAGCGACAGAACAAGATCAGGAGGGTCTTCTGCCAGCTGGGCCATCGTGATTCGGCTCAGCATCTCCGCATATTTACTCTGCAAGGCCAACCGATGCTGAGAATTTTTCAGCAACTCCAGCTGGTGGTAGCTCGTGGCATGAACGCTATGATCGAGCCAGCGTACGTCATGCCCGAGCGATTCAAGCGCGCTGACTACATAGCGGGTAACCGGCAGTGACCCTCCGTAAATCGGTCCGACGACGGCGATGCGAAGCTGTCCGCCAGCCTGAGCCGCGACCTTCCGCTGCAAGGCTGATTCGATGGCTCGATGGCTGTCCGAATGTAACGCAGCAGCCGGGGCATAGGTCACGAGTCGTAATGGATGACCGGCTGCAGAGATCCGTTCACCGATCGCTTCCGTGGCGCCCCAAGCCCAGGACACCCGTTTCATCCAGTCATCCCATGTGCGGGCCACCGCCGCATCGACTAAGACACTCAGATCGGGAACGACAAGGACAACCCCAGCAGTCCGGGGCAGACGCGCGCACAGCGCTTCGACGTGGTAGAGTAGACCCACGCCGAAGACCACGAGCGTCTCCCCTTCCTCATAACGCTGACCTTCGACCCACGCCTGCGCTTCTTTGACGGGATCATAGGCACTGTGGATCCAGCGCCCATGTACACGGGCAGATATCACACCGGTGCGCGCCGGCAAGGTCTCCAGTGTACCGCCCCTGCTCTGTCGGAGTGCCGCTGCCAGAGCAGAATCGCTCTGCGCCAATCGGCTGATATTGGCTTCGAAGAAACTCATTGCACGCCTTGTACAGCCACACACTGTTCCGATATCTGCTGCCAGATTGTCGCTCGCCGATCTTCTTGCGGATCTTTGTCGGTCACTGGCCTGAAGATGGCGCCCCACTCGTCATGGTGAGACTGCCATAAAGACCACCCCGGAACCGGTTCCTGTTGCGCCGCTGACGCAGGCTCTCGAATAACATTCACACTGGCTTCGATCGGCCAGATCTCCGGCATGGCGCCATCTGCCTGCCACACCCAGTGGCCCTGTCCATAGGGTCCTGTCTCATGCATACGCGCGCGGGAGAAATAGAACCCCATGGCTCTGGCGCCAACGGCGGCTCCCAGATGAAGCGGACCGGTGTCGGCGCCGACAGCCCAGTGACATCGCTTCAAGAGTATGGCGAGTTGGGAAAGGGTCGTCCTCCCAGTGGCATCCCACACCCGCCCTGCAATCATCGGCGAGAGCCCATCCTGAATCGCAAAGGCAGTAACCTGGTCGCGTTCGGTTCCGACCAGGACAACGGCGCAGGGTGAATCGTGAGCGAACAAGGTCGAGATCCAGTCTATCCAAACTCCGACCGGGACTGATCGATCTGCATCACCTGCTCCTACTATGACTGCGATCCATTGCCCTACCGAATGACCAACATCTGCCAGATCACCAGGAAGATCGATTGATGGAACTGTCAAGACAGGCGGATATGGTGGAGGGCTCACGCCGCACAATCCACAGAATGTATCGGAGAGATGAATACGATTGGATCCTCGCTCGTGTGCGACGCGGTGCAGGTATGAAGCCCAAGGCGACAGCGCCTCGTCCAACGGCCCACGCAGGCACGGGCCCTGAACCGCGCTGGCCAGTAAGGCGCCAGCCAGGATCGCTCGTGGATGGTGATTCAGCACATACGCCATCGCATAGGGCTCAGCCGTCAAATCGGTAAGGTATCGCTCGACTTCACGCAACCGTGGGGGCTGAATTTCCCCGACATAAGAGTCAGCCCACGCATGCCACTGCGCTCCGTTCCACTTTAGAACATGCCCCACGTCCGGGAACAACCGGGCGAGGTGAGCCAGTGTCGCAGGACAGAGCAGATCGAGAGGCCGGTGTGGATAGCGAGTCGTCAGTGAGACGAATGCCGGCAAGCTTTGAACCAGATCGCCCAACCTAGCGAGTTGGATTAAGAGCCTCCGCGCCATCGTGCCATCATCATGCGGCATGATCATGTGTCAGAGTCGGCTCGCTCTCATCGATCGCGTGAGCCAATTCACTGAGGCCATCGAAGGCCGGGTCCAGCATGCGGATTGAGTCATGTTCGCGCCGAGCATCCGCCCAACGAGTCAGGCGGAGAAATACCCCGGCCAGCGCGAATCGAAGACTGAGGTCTCCAGGATTTCTCGAAACGTACCGGCTGAGGATATGTGCCAGTTGTTCCCACCGTTGGAGCGCAGTACCGGCTCGTAACAACCAGTGCAGCGTCTCCGCATCGTCAGCGTGTTCGGTAGCCACCGCGAGAAATAGCTCCCAGGCATCGGCTGATTCGGTCAGCGCCATTGCGGCCATGCCGAGTCCCAATTTCCCTTTACGGCTATTCGCCCCATAGGTGACTGCCCGTTCGAAGGCCGCCTTGGCCTCGGAAAATCGACCGCGCTGCATGGCCAGGATGCCGGACACCAGCCACCCCTCTCCGTGCTTCGGATTGAAACGCTGCAACTCGGCCAGATGGTATTCCGCCTCGTCAAGCCGGCCTTTTTCAAGGGCGTGCTTCGCTAATGCATGATAGCCGTCCGCATCCGGTTCAATCGCCAATACGCGTTTCCAAAACGAAAGCGCCTGAGCCGGTACACCGTTGAATAGGCACACCCCTGCTCCCCATCGCAGTACCCACACATCGTTCGGCCACCGATCGACGTCACTCAGAAGCGTAGTGATCAATGCAACATCCTGCTTCTGTGCGGCAGACTGGGTATCTGCCACAAGTTGCCACGCGGTCCGATCGGCGACCGACGTCAGCGCCTCAAGATGATTGTAGAGTAATCCCTGCTCTGTACGGACTTGGCAGGCGATCCCATCGGACAGGTACAACAGGTCTTCGTCCGGAATCCACCATTTCTTGGACCACCGTTCAAGCAGCCGCCGAGCATTATCAGTATCGTGCGTTTTCCGTCCCGGCGTTTGGCTCTCCAGATGGTAGACGACACTGTCCGGGCGATACACGATGCGCCATCCTCGCTCGCGGATTTTCAAACACAGATCGACGTCCTCAAATCCATTTTTGAAACCTTCGTCGAACCGGCCAGCCTGCTCGAACACGTCGCGCCTCACCAGCATGCACGCTCCGGTGACGCATTGAAATTCTCGCCGCCGATTGACCACGGGTGAGTCTGCCGGGAACTTCCGATAGATATGATAGGGCGTAAAAATGGTCCGGGAGAAGGCCACGCCCGCATGTTGAATGGTGCCGTCTTCATACAGCAACTTGCTGCCGACAACCGCGACATCGGGGTGACGTTCCACCTCATCCACGAGGACAGTCAACCACCCCTCGGTCGGTATGGTGTCGTTGTTCAGGAACACGAGAAATTCCCCGCGCGCTGCGCCGGATCCTTGGTTGCAGGCAATGGCAAACCCGTAGTTTTCAGGATTCCGGATGACCTGAACGTCTCCGCCTAAACCGGCAAGGAATTCGGCTGTGCCGTCTGTGGAGGCATTGTCCACTACGATGACTTCATAGTCAGGCATCGTGGTAAGGGAAGCCAACGCGGTAAGGCATTGGCGCGTCAGATCCAGCTTGTTCCATACAGGAATGATGATCGACGCCTTAAACCGAGGATGTGGCCGTGCACAACCCCCGGCAGACTGGATGGATCCCACGCCCTGATCCACCGCTTCGCAGATGCCCCACGCATAGGCAGATTGCAACAGCGTCTGATACACGGGATACAGCACGCGATGGAGATACGCTCGGTCGAACCCTTCCCCGCCGGAACGTATCATGGCCAATTGTTGGAGATCGGGCTTTTCCAACTCACGCGCAACATGGAGCAATCGTGTGATCTGATCTTCTCCAAGGATGGCGCGGACTTTGAGAGCCGCGTCAATATTGAGATGGGTACGGCCCAACTCAGGGTGTTTACGCGCCAGGACGAGAGCCATATGCCCGGCCTTTCGCTGCCGTTGGACGAATCCCGCCGGGGTGATCTCATGGTGGTGACACGTCACCGCCATGGCGTTGTAGTGCAATGTCAGACCTTGCGCGCTCAAGCGATATCCAAGCTCGACATCGTCATAGGCGGGGTAGGTAAAGTCCTGGTCAAAAAGAACCGGCTGTTTGAGCAGCAGATCCCGCTTCACCGACAGGTTACTCGTGTAAAAAAGCTGAAAGTCGGCCTTCCCTTCCCGCACTTCGTGAAACGCAAACTGCTGGCCGCCTTCCGGCGAGACAATGAACCTCATGAACGGCGTGACTGTCAGTTCTGGAGACCAATCGATGAAGCCCAGCATGGCATCCAATTCGCTTGGATGGCGTTCGTGGAACGTCGCATGCGCATCGAGAAACGACGGCTCCGGAATCATATCGTCGCCCGTGATGACGACGGCACGTCCTTGAGCGGCTCGAATCCCAAGATTGCGGGCCGCATTCGCGCCGGCATGCGCAGCCGTGATGATACGGAGGGCAAAGGGAGCGTTGAACTGTCTGACCATCGCCACGGTGTCGTCCGTGGATCCGTCGTCCACGACGATCACCTCGAATGTTTCAGGCGCACAGGTCTGGGACATAAAGGCCAACAGCGTCTTTCGTACTATGGCGCGGCGATTATAGGTCGGAATGACAACCGACAAGGCAAACCGCGCAGGGGAAGACGCGTCCCGTTGGGTGGAGGCCGGAGATGGCTGCGGCATAACTGGTTTCGACAATCCGGGCGCCAGCGCGAGGACATCCCGCAGTTGCGCGACCGGTCCATCGAGACGATACGCCCACCGTAACAGCCGTTCATAATGTTGCTGTGCCATGGCCTCCAAGGGTTTTGAGTGCCCGCCGACTTGCCGCTTCTGTAACAGCACGAACCCTTCTTCCAGGAACTGCTTACCCGCCTCCATGTCGACCTTGGTGAGGTTGGGTGTATGCATGGGAATCTGATGGCCGCCGTAATCTTTCCATTGCTGTGAATCGATCCAGCCCTCACGAAGGCCTTCCGTGTGAAGGGGTGTGCCGGGATAGGGTGTAATGATCGTGACGCCGATCGTGTCTGGCTTGTATCGCTGAATCAGATCGTAGGTGGCGACAAGGGATTCACGGGTTTCTTGTGGGAGTCCGACGATGAGCAGGAAATGAAGCCGAATCCCGAGCCGGAATGTGTGCTCACGCAAATGGGCCAGCATCGGGACCGTCAGGCCTTTCTTCCCCTCCCGCAAATGCATGACCTGCTCATCGCCTGTTTCCACTCCGACGAGAAGACCGACACAGCCGGCTGCGCGCATCTTTTCGAGCAAGGCATCGCCGAGGCAATCGACTCGCGTTTCACAGACCCATTCGAGCCGCCAACCAGCCGCAACAATGAGATCGCAGAGCCTGGCGATACGCCCTTGGTTGAGCGTAAACGTCGCATCGCGAAAATAAATCTTGGTGATGCCCTGCCGTTCGACGACGTCCTTCAGTTCGGAAAATATCCGTTCAGGTGTTTGCGAACGCCATTTAACTCCTTCAACCAATGGGTACGGACAATAGTACCCGCAGGGATAGGGGCAGCCCCGACTAGTTTGTAACGTCGCGATGGGAGTGCCGAGCAACGGATAGATGTAGCGCGTATTGGGAAGAAGATCCCGGGCGGGAAACGGCAGCTGATTGAGATCCTCGACCGGCAACCCCTCATCGAAGCGGAACGAGGATCCGGCATCCAACGCACCGCCTTCAAGCCACGCCGTGCCGGCTATGCTTCGTCCGTAGACAATGTCGGTGATCGTAAGGTCGGCTTCGCCATGAATCACCAGATCGGCAGCGCTTCTCTCCAGCAGCGCCTTCAACACACCATGATCCCGTACCAGGGTCTTTCCAGCTATTTTTGCCGTCGGGTGTCTACGGCGAAGTTCGGCAAGAAATTCGGCATCTTGCTCCAAAGTCGGAAGCGATACGGTTCCCACGACAAAATCCCACTGGTGGCCTTCCATTCTGACGTAGACCGCGGCTGCATCCAATCCCAACGGATCGGCGTCAATCACATCGACCGTTTCGCCTGCCTGACGCAAGGTGGCTGCCATGATGGCCAGATCCAGGGGAGGCAGCAACATGCCCTCGTTTCCGTCGAAGCCAAGGCCGCCTGCCATGCTGCGACTGACCGGACGCGCTGAAAGAGACGGGCTGTTGATCAACGCGATACGCATGAGGCCTCCTGGGGCTTCGTGGGAAGCTGACCAAGCGCGATCAGCCGCTCTTCCGATCCACCGTCGTACGCAAGGGCAATGGCTTTGGTCAGCCATTCGTAATCCGTGTTTTTCATTTTGGCTTCGTTCGGAGTCCGGTTGGAACCATTGAACGGGTCCACCATCGTCAACCCTTTCTTTTCCACTTCCTCCGCCATACCGCTCCCCGGGGTAGGAGTGAAATAGCTGCTGCTGAGATGGTTCGGCTTGATCTTCCACACCATACGAACAGTCTCCATCACCTCCTCGCGTGTTTCCGTCGGTGCGCCGAACATGATATTGGCCCAGACCTTGATGCCGTATTCTTTGCAAATGGCAGCCGCTTTCAGGTTTTCCTCAACTGTCGTTTCTTTCTCAAACAGATCGAGAATGCGTTGGCTGCCGCTTTCGAACCCGATCATGGCCCATGCCAACCCTGACTCCGCCATCTGTTTGACGACGTCCGGATACCGGCACATCAGGTCTGCGCGCATCTGGCAGATATATGGTTCCGTAAAGCCCGCGGTCTTATACTGGACGCAGAACTCACGACTCCAGCGGTGATTGATAAAGAACAAGTCGTCATGCGCCATCCAACTGTTGAACCTGAATCGCTCTTTCAGATAGCGCAGCTCGCCAATGACGTTTTCCTGGCTCCGCATCTTGACCCGATTGCCGAATACGGCCCGTTCGGCCGGCTGACAAAAGTTGCATTTGAACGGACAACCCCGTCCGGCGTTCGTCGTCACAAACGGGGTAGGCATCCCCGGAACCATCGGCGTGGCCAGTTCGCCCCGCATATCGAAGAGGTCTCGATCGACCCAGGGAATCTCATCCAACACCGGCCCCTCGCCGACGATGAGGCGATCTGCCGGTTTCCCTGCTTCAAGCGTATTGAGCAATTTGACGAAACTGATCTCACCCTCTTGCGTGATGACGTGGTCGATGAGGCGGTTCGCAGTCACTTGTTGAGTCTTGATGGTGGCATGAACGCCGCCAAGCACGACGACGGCATGCTCCCGCTCTTCCTTGAGTATCCTGATCGCACGGACCACGTCAGGATAGTGAAGACTCCACGAGGTGAACGCCCAGATTTTCGTGGTTCGGCGCCGAACCTCCTCTCGAAAATGGGTCCAATCCCGCAACATGCGGAGATCGATCAAATCAACCGTATGGCCGGCGGCCTTAGTCGCCGCACTCAGCGACGCTAGACCATGATCGATGAAATTGGCATCGATGGTCGGCTTCTTCCCAAAACTATCGAACCCCGGGAGCGCGATTCCCGGAAAAATCATCGTCACATGCATGTCATCGCTCCCGGTTGTCGACGCAGGGCCGCCAGGAGGGCCGGCAACTGGCCGCTTGTGTCATACCACCGCAGGGTGGCGGCGAGGCCGCGAGACAGGGACCAGCGAGCGTACGGGCCGATCTCTGCGCGAAGCTTACTGTTGTCGTAGGCTCGGTGGCACTGTTCCTGAGTACCCATCAAGACGTAGGCAAAGTCCGGCGCAATTGTCAGCGAGCGTCCAGATCGCGCCGCAGACGCGTACATCAATTGGAGACGGTCTGTCAGTTGCGTCAGGCTCGCAAGTCTGGATACGTAGCCTTCGACCGTGACCTGTTCCTCTCCTGTAATGTTGTAGGTGCCCGCAATCCGACGGTCGATGGATCGCCAAAGTCCTTCAACAAGGTCGTCGATGAAGAGCGGCTGAAACAGACGATGCCGGAGCTGCGGCCAAATCTCCCGAACCGGCGTGGCGCCCAGCAGAGCCAACAGGGAGGGATGGAGAAACCACGCGCTCCCCGGCCCATAGATGTTGCCGATGCGAAGCACAAGCGCTCGATGACCGGGCTGCGATCCCCACGCGGTTACAATCTCTTCCGCATTGGCTTTCGATCGTCCATAGTCGGAAACAGGGCGGCATGCCCTGTCTTCTCGAAGAGGAATCTCGGATTCTGATCCGAGGCCCTGCGCTTCGATGCTGCTTGCATAGACGACGTAGGGAATCGCCAATGCGTCCGCTAAGGCTACAGCCCGGCTGGTGCCGTCGACATTTGCGGCCTGAAGCGTAGGACTGCTGACAGAGACGTCTGCCGCAAAATGGAACAACATATCGGCTGGCTCGAGCGCGTCAGGGCGCGGGATGCGGTGCGGATCTGAAAAATCGCAGGCCATAACCTTGCAGCCTTGCTGGACAAGCGCCGTTGCCCGTGGCGCCGACACGTTCCTGGTTAACACTGTGACGCGAGTCTTCTCCTTGAGAAATCGGGCGCTGATCTGTGAGCCGATGAAACCGGCTCCGCCTGTAATGATCACATGGCGCAGAGGCTTTCTCGTCTGTTGATGCATCGATGAGTCCTCTTCTTCAATCGCCATACGACTCGAGTCCGTGCAAGCCTTAGACCACGCACGATAGATCGAGCAGGAAAGAAAAATGTTACGGCAGACAGCGACTTGGTGGGAAACTCGAAGATGAAAGAAAGATCCAGCCAGGCAAACATTGCCTAGCGCTCGGCAACTCCGTCATGGTTCTGACCCCGGCGTCAAGAATCCCCATTCGGTTTGCCGCTGCATGACGGAATACTCAATGGCCTTCTGGACACTCCCTCCCCACCCGCGGTATTCAATGGCCTCTTTCCCGTTAAACCGAAATTCAATTCCAATGGAGAGGGCATCGTCACGTTCTGCGATATTCTTGATTAAGCCGGCGAGATGGGTAACGTGCCCGATCCCGATCAATTCAAATTCTAGAAAGATCGTGGCGCCCAGCGTCACATGGGCGCGCTGCCTCTGCGCAATAATACGGCAACCCGATAGGCTGAGATCTTGTATTAATCCACCGATGGGAGCAGACCCATTCGGCAAGGCGAACCTCACGTCTCCCTGTATACCGTGCGCCAGGAGCAACGGTTCGTTAGTCACCACACGCACTTCCTTACGGAGATGGATTTCCTCGATCCTCATGGGAAACGCGAGATACAGCAAAGGGAGCGGAGACATCTGTGTCATGCAGACTTCGCTTTGATACGCGACGAGCTTGCCGGCTACCATAGCGCGAACGAGACAGTGGGTTCCCGTTTGGCACGGGACGGGTTGCCCAAAATGGAACGGCCAATCACAAATGAGCCACGCCCGAGCTTTCCAACCCAGTAATGTGGCCCCACAATTCACTTTGTCGTGATCAGACCCAATGACTAACTGAAGCGGCAATCCGACCGCGAGAATCGACGAATGTGAGAAGGCAGGCTCTTGCTCCATCATGCCACGTCCTTATCAAGATAGATGCCAGGATCGATGCCCAACGCGATGGGATCCTGAATCGAGGCAATTGCCCGCTTCGATTCGCGGGGCTCCGTAGCAA
Source organism: Nitrospirota bacterium (assembly GCA_039931295.1). Taxonomy (GTDB): domain Bacteria; phylum Nitrospirota; class Nitrospiria; order Nitrospirales; family Nitrospiraceae; genus Palsa-1315. The sequence goes on from JBDTSF010000159.1 coordinate 17,592, forward strand.
GGTTGAGATCGACAGGAGAGGATCGCCGATGCCCGGATTCGTCCGTGACCAGCACGACCAGGGGCCGGATTGGCGCATGATGGTTGAATTGCTTCACGATCGCCGTTTCCATCGTATTCAGCAAGACACACGAGCCGACGGGATAGACACCCACAACTTGGACGAACTGTTGAACCAGCGTTCCATCCAGATGGCCCTGGCTCCCCAATCGATACAGCAGTTGCAGTGTATCGTGCGGCGTCTTGCCCTTATGATAACAACGGTCGCTCGTCACAGCATCGTATATATCCACGATGGCGGCGATCAGGCCAAACTGACTGATGTCTGTCTTGGGTCGGTGATAAGGATACCCAGTCCCGTCGACGCGTTCATGATGTTCCAGTGTGGGCTTCAGAAACATATCGGTGAGGCCGGTGGTGTTGGATAGGATCTCCGCGCCGCGCATGACGTGTTGCTTCATAACTTCGAACTCATGGGCTTCGTAGCGCCCTGGTTTATTCAGAAGATCGACCGGAATCTGTGTTTTTCCGATATCGTGCAATAACATGCCTGTGCCCAACTGAAGCAATGATGAGCGCGCAAACCCGAGATACCTCCCGACTGACAGCGCCAGGGTAGACGTATTGACGGAATGGAAGAATGTGTATTCGTCGAACTGTTTGAGGCGTGTCAGACTGGTGAGAGCGTCAGGGTTGCGCAGGATGCTGTCGACCAGGCTCCCGACCACTTCACTCACCGCTTCCATGTTCAGCGCGCGACCCATCCGAACGTCTTCCATGGCCTGCTGAATGATGAGTTTGGCTGCCTTGTACGCTTGTCGCGCTGCTGGCAGCTCTTCTGCGAACGGAATGGTCGATGGTTCAGTTTCCAGGGTTGGAGAGGTCGGCTGAGGAACCTTCGCCTCCGCCGGCGTAACCGACTCGAACGAAACTGCTTCCTTACGTTCGTCTTCAACATCGACTTCGAGCTGTTGCACTCCGCTGGCATAGAGTTGCGTGATTTGGTCTGACGACGTAATGGTGAATCGATGACGCAAGAACGACGTAGCCAGCCAAGAACGGTCGAGTTTCTCAACCTTCATGCCGATTTTCAGCTCATCGATAGAAATTCGTTTGCGCATCGTCACGACTCAGGGAGATAGGCTGAAGATTGAAGGCGATGAACTATCTCGAACGGCGCGAATCAAGTTATTCGAAACCTTCCCGGTTTCTGAGACCTTGGATTCAAGCAGAAGCGAACCTCTCAACAGCATGCTGAAGACTACACGCCTTCAGTCTATCTACCTGAGTCGGTACCATCGAACACCAACACACCCTGATGGCCTCTATCGGTGCCGAAGGGAGAATCTTGAGGGAGATGCGTGGCAGGCATGCTGGACGTCGATACGGCGCGTTAGGCAGGATTTTCCTTCGCTTGTGTCAAGTTTGACTCGATGTATCCCGATAGTACAGTACACAGGACTCTCTCGTTCACGAGGGAGTTCGCGCTATCAGTCTATTCGACAAGCCTGTATGCCTGAATCGCGGACATCAGAGATGAAACACATTAAAACGATCTCGATCGATCAGCTCAAATTGGGAATGTTCATGGTCGGCATGGACCAGCCTTGGTATCGAACCCCCTTTCTTCTCCATAAGCGCCTCATCCGCCATGCAGAGGACATCGAATTGCTCAAACAGCATGGGATCAGAGAGGTGAAAATCGATTCCAGTCGGGGTCTCGATGTGGAACCGGGCCCAGCAGGAAATCTGAATCCGGCGCCGCCCATACACAAACCCGCCGCGTCCCTCGAGTCAATCCTAGAAGTGCCGAAGGCTTCGTCGGACGAACCGGATCAATACACCTCCGACGCTGAGAGGAATAGAGCCGAACCGCTGCCGACTGGCACACAGCAAGATGTGTTGCATGCCCAGGACACAGCCGCCGCCACTCAGCCAAGCCATCCTGAGAAACCGGCCTCGCCGGAGCAGGTTCCTCTGCCTACGGCATCCGGTGGAGAAACGAACGCAGTCCCGCCTCTGCCGCCTTTCGTACAGCACGATGCGCCGACTCCCTCCCCTCACACACAGGATCCCACCGCCGCGTCACAGCTAAGCCCTGCTAGCGAGCCGGACCCGCAGGAATCGGCTGCTCAGCCTGCCTCCAGCAAAGAGATGAACACAGCGCTCCCGACATCCGGCGTGCCGGAAGACATGCCGAGGCCGCCGCACACGCAGGAGCAGGCTGCAGCCGCACAGGAAACCTATCGAGAAGCCAATCTTTCAGTAGAACGTATGTTTGAAGAGTTGGAGGCGGGAATCGTTCCTCGTCCGGATACGCTGCGGGTGGTTGTCTCGAACATCCTCACGCGTGTGCTGGATAATGGCGCATCCATGCTCAGTCTCCTCTCCTTCCAAAAGATGAAACGGTTCGATCGCACATTGGCCTCCCATGCGCTCGATGTCTGTACCCTCTCACTTATTGTGGCGCATGATTTTGGAGTAGCGGAAGGAGATCTGGAAATGCTCGGCGCAGGCGCGTTGCTGCATGACATCGGTTACGTACGGTTGCCCAGGAATCTCTATCGCAGAAGCCATGAGCTCACCGAGCAGGAACACACCATGATGCAGCAGCATCCTGTGCTTGGATTAGCGATGTTGCGAGATGCCAAAGAGAACAGGGATACCGTCGTCCGAATTGTCGTGGAACATCATGAGTGTCACAATGGGAGCGGATTCCCGCACAAACTCACAGGAGATTCCATTTCAGTTTTAGCGCAACTGGTCGGCTTGGTAGACATCTATGACGGCATGGTCAGTCGCCGTGGAGGTCATCCGGCATTGCTGCCTCACGATGCCATTCGACAGCTGTTTCGCCTTGGAGATTCGGGGCAGTATGCAAAGGATTTGATCCAAACCATGATCGGGAGTCTAGGCGTGTATCCGATCGGCAGCCTGGTGCTGATGAATACGGGAGAACAGGCGGTGGTCGTAGGCATGAATTACACGCAGCGGCTCAAGCCGGTTGTCAAAGTGATCACGGGATCGCAGGGAGGATCGTATCTCACGCCGATTCGCATCGATCTTGGAGCCCAGGCAGCGGGAAAATCAGCCAGGACCATCACGAAGGTCCTCGATCCCCTTCATGAACGAGTGAATGTGGCCATGTTTCTCGATGGTATTCACGAAGAGGCGGCCTAATGAACCAGTCACCAAAACATGATACGAAGACTTCTGACTCTTCGAGATCGTCCGATCCCCTTCACCTCATGAATCATCCAGCATTCGATAGCCTCCCTATCGGAGTGATGCTGCTCGATAGCCGTCTTCGCATCTTGTCAGTGAATGCCGAGGCCGCCCGCCTCTTGGGACACTCGGTTGATTCCTGTTCATCGAAGCCGCTCCACGAAGTGTTGCGACAGCCGCCGGAGGCATTCGGAGGAGACATCACAACGCGCATTCAAGAGTCCAGTTCCGATCGTCACCCCATACACAAATCTCAGGCGACCCTCTTAGATCCTCTACACGAATTACATCCGGTGGAATGGACCTATGCCCCGCTGGACATCCATGGAACCGCCTGCGGAATGTTGACGCTACGAGACCTGACTCATGAGAGAGAACTCCGGCAAGATTACGACCGGCTGGCGCGCGTGGCAGAAGAAAGCCCGTCTCCCATTATCGAATTGGATTCCGATGCGAATCTCGTCTATGCCAATCCCGCGATGGCGGTCTTGTTGCAGCGGTTTGGCTATGATGCGAGCGGATTTCCTGTCGTCTGTCCAGGAGAGCTTACTCAGCTCGTTCGACGGTGCCTCGAATCAGGGCAGGAGATACGGGGGCAGGAGGTCTGCTTGCCCCAGGCAAGTTTCGCATGGATTTATTGCCCGGTTCCCTCGCATCAGTTAGTCAGAGGCTATGCAGTCGATATGACCGACGTTCAGACGGCCCAAGCGGAACTGCGCCGTTCGGCCGAGCACCTTCGTAACAGCAATTGTCAATTGGACTACGCGCTCCAGAAAGCACAAGAGGCCGCCCGCGTAAAGGCCTCGTTCCTGGCGACCGTGAGTCACGAGTTACGGACGCCGATGAACGGCGTGATCGGGATGACGGACTTATTGCTGGATACTGAGCCTTCGGAAGAACAACGCTCCTATATCGAAACCATTCGACAATGCGGGGAAGCCTTACTCAGCTTGATCAACGACATCCTTGAATATGGCAAGATCGAAGCAGGCAAACTTGAGCTGGAATGTATCGACTTCAATCTTCGGACGACGGTGGAAGATGTCCTGGGTCAGTTCGCCGAACGGGCACAGACGAAAGGACTGGAAATCACCGGCCTGGTACATGCGGCCGTCCCAACCGGTCTTCGCGGCGATCCCGGCCGGCTCCGCCAGATTCTCACCAACTTCGTCGGCAACGGGATCAAGTTTACCGAACGAGGCGATGTGACGATTCAAGCCTTCTTGGAGAAAGACCTCGGTGATGCGGTGGTGGTCCGATTCGAAATCACTGATAGCGGAATTGGGATCCCACCGGAGACGCAGGCTCGACTGTTTCAGCCGTTTACTCAGGCTGACAGCTCCACCTCGCGCAAATACGGGGGAACCGGGTTAGGACTCGCGATTTCAAAGCAGCTCGCCGAACAAATGGGCGGCAGTGTCGGCATCGTCAGTCAACCGGGCCACGGCAGTACCTTCTGGTGCACCGCCCGTTTCCAGAAACAAATCATGTGCCCTCTGGCCATCGTGCCGTCGGTCGAGTTGACCGGACGCCGGGTCTTAATCCTGGACGACAACGAATCAAACCGAGTGATTCTCCATCATCTAGTCACCGGATGGGGCATGGTCGCCGATCAAACTCAGGATGTCGGCTCCGCAATCTTGCTCATCGAGCAGCAGGCTGAAAAGGGCCTTTCGTACGATGTCGCCATTGTCGATATGTTGATGCCGGGCAAGGATGGATTGCAATTCGCCAAAGAAATGAAGGCTCATCCAATCGGATCCCTCGTCCGTCTTGTCATCCTCACGTCACTCATACAACGAGGGCACGCGGAACTGGCACGCCAAGCTGGATTCGTCGCGTATCTCACCAAACCCGTCCGCCACGATCAACTCTCGAACTGTTTGAGAACCGTGTTGGGATTGCCGGGTTTGGTGAATGAAGGAAAGCCTGCAGTAGATCCTGCACCTACGCCAGCCCTCATTACCCGACACACCCTCGCCGAAACAAAATCGGCGCCCCGCATCCTGGTCGCTGAAGACAATCTCATCAACCAGAAACTGACCGTTCGCATCCTGGAAAAGCTCGGTTATCAATCAGATGTGGTGGAAAACGGCCAAGAAGCGTTGACAGCATTAGACCGAGGTTCCTACGCCTTGGTCCTGATGGATTGTCAGATGCCTGTCGTGGATGGATTTGAGGCCACCAAACTCCTTCGCCAGCGTGAAGCCGCTGTTCAAGAAAATGCTGCATCCGGTTCCCCCAACATCTGTCATATTCCAATCGTCGCCTTGACGGCCAATGCCATGCGCGGGGATCGAGAACGCTGCCTCGCGGCCGGTATGGACGACTATCTCACGAAGCCCGTACGGAAGGAAGACCTCAAGGGAGTCCTCAACCGTTGGATTCCTCTATCCGTCGGTTCGCAGATCTCGCAGCCTACCGAAGCGGAATGCCGTGAGGATAGGACAGACCCTGACGCGCTCCCGACCATCTTCGACGTCGCTGCAACGTTACGAAATATCGGAGGTGATAAGGCGCTATTGGAGGATTTGATTGAGCTATTCCTTCAACGCTATGAAGCCATGTTAGAGACAATCCGTGTGGCCTTGGCCGAGAGAGATCAATCAGCCGTCGAGCAAGCCGCACATGCGCTGAAAGGGACCGCCAACAATCTCTCTGCATCGGAAGTCGTATTGTCCGCCGGGCAATTAGAAGCGCTTGGGCGACTCGGTACGTTGACTGACGCCCCGATGGTCTATGCACAGCTTGAGAAAGCGGTGCTCCGCCTCGTCCAACTTATTGAAAAACGGAGCCGGAGCCAACCCGATGCCAAAAGGCCTGCCGCATAAAACCTTGTGACAAGTGACGTGTTGCAGGTCAAGGTTGAGGAGAAGTACCAGTCGACAGCCCTATGTTTCACCCCTCGCGTCTGATCTTGCACGTTACACCAGCTAGGCTGGAATCGCTTCAGCAAGTGCAGCGCTATGGCTAGGCTCACGGTGTGTTTGAGCGGGAAACACTGGATATCTGGTAGGATAGTCCTCGGTAAGAACGAGTTGCTTGCAGAGTCTCGTGCGAGGGTTCATCAGGAGAGGCCCTCGAAGATTTGCGGTCACTGCGGACGGATCAGACGATGGAATGGTAAGGATAACCACGAGGCTCAGTTCATCGGTCTCATTCCCCTCCACTTCAAAACGTGCCTCTTCCGAAATCGTCACCTGATACTTCCGGTTGAACGACGCGGGATCGATGACCACAAACGCAAGGGACGCCTCTTCCACACAGTGCAGCCATTTGAATGGAGCATCGATGTCATGATCGAGCATCACGTAGCGAGTCCATTCCGGAAACCCCAGCAAACCTGACGGGAAGGTCAGCAGCGTCTCAGAAGGGACGGTCAAGATACCAAACCGAGTTGATGGGACATTCATATCGACCGCTCCTTACATTCAAGCCGTTTTCGCTCGTAACAGTCGTTGCAAGACATCCAACGGTACCACTGGCGAACGTGCTGCAAGCTGATTTTCATCTTGAATCTTGGCGCAGACCTCATCTCGATGCACTTCGATCGTCCGTGGCGCCTCGATGCCCAGACGAACCTGCCCATTCTTAATTCCCAACACCACGACCCGGATGTCCGGACCGATGACGACACCTTCCCCGCGTCTCCTTGTCAGGACGAGCATCCGTGGAGTCCAATCTCTTCAGAGTGATTCCCTTGGTTATATCGGCCTGGGCGTACGAAACTTGAGAGCAGCGTCAGCGGAGAAACCTCAGCAGTGATAGATCAAACAACCTTGAAAACGTTTGGCTGGTCGCTTCGTAGGCTGTTTCTTGACGCTTCAGCTCAGTCAGTGCCGTTGCCAAATCGGTGTCGGTTTGACTCGACAGTATTTTCTGAATGGCTTCAGAAACAACCTGGGCAGTCCCTTGCGCCGTATCCAGACGATTCGCAATGGCGCCGATTTGCCCTTGCGCAACACTCAACTGCGCCGTCGCCTGATCGAGAACGCCAATCCCCACCTCGATTCCCGCTCCGTTGTTACTTTCCAGGGCTGTCAATAGATTACTCAGGCCATCGAAGATATCCGTGGTCCCTCCAGTGAACACCTGATCGCCAGGGAGCACGATTTGTGTGGTCTGGTTCGGACCGACTGCAATGGATTGGATTTCGCTATTGCCTTGATAGGAAACGGCGTCACCGATACCTAAGACGAATGGGGGCGCATCGGTCTTGGTTCCGGCAAACACCGGCTGTCCATAAACTTCCGCATTGGCGAGCTGGATCAATTGCCGATGCAGTTGTCGAACTTCCTGAGCGATCGTCACCCGTCCTTGCGCAGACGTCGTGTCGCTTCTCGCTTGCACCGTCAATTCTCGAACACGGGCGATGAGATTATGAGCCTCTCCCAACATCTTGTCGGCCACTGTGACACGCGCCGTCCCGAACTGAATATTTCTGATCCACTGCTCGTTATCGGCAAGGGCGGACTTCTCGAGGATAGCCTGTCCGAAAATACTAGGATCATCTGAAGGTTTGGCAATGCGTTGCTGGGATGCGATTTGTTCGTGTACACGGACAATTCGTTCTTTGATACGCTCCAAGCTCCCTGCTGTGGAGCCAAACAACTGGTGATCGGAGACTCGCATAGTCGGGCTCCCTTTCCTAACAAAGTCCTCTCACCCGGCTTATCCTACCGCCTGCTTACCGCTTGATAGACAAGATGGTTTGAAACAGCTCGTCTGCGACAACAATCATACGCGAGGCTGCCTCAAAACTCCGCTGATACTGAAGGAGGTTCGCGAGTTCTTCATCCATCGATACGCCGGACACGGACGCCCGTTGAGATGTCAATTGGTCATGAACAATCTGTTGCGCCCGGAGATTGCCTTCGACACCTTGTGCAGTCGAACCAAAATTCCCGGCGATCGCACTGTAATACTCTTGAAAGGTCACAGTGCCGAGCACGGCAAAGTCCGTGCTTCTAAGACCGGCTAAGGCCAATGCGTTTGCATTGTTGCCCGGCACACCTGCCGCAGTCGATGACGCGGCAAACTGCCTGGCATTGGTTAACGAGACGGCAATGGTGTTCGCTGTCGTTCCAGTCGGCGCGAACATGTCCTGGTTCGTTGAGCCATCGAGTCCGAAACCCAATCGATGCTGTTGATTGATCTGCGTGACGATTTCAGAAGCCAATGTGTCGAGGGAGGTCTGCAATGAAGAAATGGTTTGATCGCGAACGTCAAGGAGTCCCTTGAGCCGCCCGCTTTGAATCACAGACGTCAGATTCGTCGTAGGTCCTGCACCCGCATCATAGTGTACATCGAGCAGTCCATTGTTCCCGAGATCAGGAACCGCGACCAACTGGTAACTCCGCTCCTTGTCCACCAGGACATGTCCACGTCCGGCAAATACGGTCAATTGACCCGTGGCGTCTTCAATCGATGACACTTCTACCAACTCGCCTAAACCGGCGAGCGCCACTCCTCGTTGATCGCGGAGGTCATTGGCCTGTTGCCCGCTGGATTCAGCGTAGGCTATTTTGGCATTCAAGTCCGCGATCTGAGATGTCAGCCGGTTGGCATCCGTGACAGTTTGCCCGAGTTGGCGGTCGAGAAACTCCTGCGCAGCAGTCAAGTCCGCGGCGGACTGATTGAATCGACTCGCGAGCGCCGTGGACTTGGAGAGGAGCACTGTCCGGGCAGACAAGTCGTTCGGGTTGGTCGCCACATCTTGAAGTGCACTGAAGAATTCATTGAGCCCCACCCCAATGCCCAGATTATTGGCATCCCCAAACATTGGTTCCAGTCTGGCCAACGCATTGCTCGAGGCAGTAAACTCTCCCACGCGCTCACGCGAAACCAGCAGCTGCTGCTCGACGAAGGCATCAAATGAGCGGCGAATACTCTCGGCATGCACGCCTGTGCCAATCTGGCCCGGAGATCCATTCTCAGGACGGTTTTCAGACAGCGTGACCTGTTGCCGGGAAAACCCCGGCGTATTGACATTCGCAATATTATGGCCCGAAACCGAGATGGCCTGCTGGGCCGTGAATAAGGCGGACTTCCCAATGTCCACCAATCTATTAATTCCCATGTCCCCCTCTAGCGAACTGCAGAAATTTGGTTTCTCTGGTTGATCTTGTTAGTTTCGTTCAACCAAATAAGCAGACAAACCAAATATACTAAATTCAGCATCCTGATTAGCATTTCTGGCGGAACATCAGAGCACCCGTACCACAATCACGAGACCTTCCGGCTCCTGAATAGAGATCCAAAGGAACCGCCGTCTGGCGTACGATGTGCAACCCTTTTGCGATGAATACTTGGAGATTATTCAGGATGCCGGCATTAATCGATATCTCATGACGAAGCGCCCGAATCTTCCCAGCCATCCTCGTATACAATGTCTCCAACCGCTGTGCTTCGGCCGTCTCGACCCGTTCCAGGATGACATTCAGCGAGATGGCTGAGGGATCGAGACTCCAATAATCAGCAAGCCGCATGACCCATGCCGTTCGTTCCGTTTCGAGCAGATACAGACCGTCCAGCAACTCAGCTCGCTGATGAGTCACCTCAGCCATATTCGTCAATGTCCATGTCCGAAGGGCCTGTCGTTCTCGTTGAATATTCTCTGCCAGCGCATCGCAGTGGACTTCCTCGCGACGCAGGATGTGATCTAATTGCTGAAGGGCCGTGACGAAGTCCTGCATAGTTCCTGATCTCCAAGACACGTGAAGCGTATTTCCTGAAGCGTCGTTCGTATACGGATCCCGACGCTTCATGCTTCATGAACGACGAGGATGCGATGACGCTTCTGACACGCCCAATATGTTTTTTCGCCTGTCAGAGAACCGCGTCGGTGAGTGTCTGGCGAATCAGTGCGTCGGCAACATGTTTTCCTGACACCGTATAGGTGCCGGCGTCGACCGATCGGCTAATCTGTGCGATTCGCTCTTCTCGTGCAGCATCCGGCTGATCTGCCAACGCCTTAATCCGTTGGATCTCCTTCGCTCGATCTGAGATCTGCACCCGATCCTGGTGCCCACCCTGTGGTGGTAGCGGCTTCGCACTGACACCATCGGCTCCCTGAATCCCCAGCAGAATCTTCGCAAGATGATCTGGTTTACCGTGACCGGAGATCTGCATGACGATGACTCCTCTCAGTTCTTTCTTCTACACATTCATTCCGGCAGCCTCAGGCTGCTGGGACGATGATCCTTGTCGACTATAGTATCGGCAACAGGCTCTGAAAACTTGAGGGAGGAAGCATTTCTTTCTGTGTATTCATAAATCATTCTTGCCAGGCCGATCCCTCCCGCTTCAGAAGCCAACCTGCTGATTTCTTGATCATAAAAGGAGTAAAAATAGGCCCCCCCCTTGTTTTCCAATGCCCCCTTTGGAACCGTTTCTCTCATCACTTTCAACAGATGAGAGATAAAGTAGGCTTCGAATTCATGAGCCGCCTCCTTGAGGTCGGCTAGCTTCCCCTGCCGACCCTGGGTAAGTACCGGATGAACCGGTAACAAACTCAGTTGAGTTTCAGCCATGGTGCCGATCGAACTGAGCATTGCAATATCGTGGTTCATTTAAACTTATTATACTTATAAATCAACATCTTACTCATACAATATCAAGATTAGCCTGAAGAGCTCCTGCGGCTCTAAGCGCTGAGAGAATTGCAACCAAATCCCTGGGGGTCACCCCGACAGCATTCAGTGCTCGCACCACTTCCCCAAGCGTAACCGTTTCATCCACTACCACAAGTCTGGACTCCTGCTCTTTCACCTCCGTCTGAACATCTTCGGTCACGGTCGTCTGCCCACCAGTTGACCCAATCAATGGAGCGGGAGGCTGCGACACATTGACCGTGTTCTTCACCGAGATCGTCAAATTGCCATGGGAAATAGCGCAGGTAGAGATACGAACGTGTTCCCCCAGCACCACGGTGCCGGTCCGTTCATTCACGACAACTTTCGCAGGCATATCAACATTGATATCCAATCCTTCGATCGTGGCAATGTACTCCACAACTCGCCCACGAAATGTTACCGGAATCGACGCCCGAACAAGCCCCGAATTGACGGCCATTGCACTCCCCTTGCCGAATACCCCGTCGATCGCTTCCGTCGTCCGGATTGCCGTCGTAAAATCCGGGTGACGCAAAAGCACCGAGACAGTTTCCCACGATTCAATATCGATGCCGGCGTCCTTTTCAATGATCGCGCCACCAGGTACGATCCCGGCGGATTGATGATTTTTGGTGGTAGTGGACCCACCTGCTCCACCCGTTCCTCCCAAAAACCCCCCGATTGAAATCGGTCCTTGCGCCACAGCATACACTTGTTGGTTCGCAGCCTTCAGCGGGGTAAGCAGCAAGGTACCGCCTTGCAGGCTCTTTGCATTAGCCATTGAAGAAACCAGCACATCGACCGTCAAGCCTGGTTTGGCGAAAGGCGGCAACTTCGCCGTCACCATCACCGATGCGATATTACGCGTCAGGAGCTGGATCGGGTCGATCACAAGGTTGATACCCATCTTGTTGAGCATCGACATCATCGCCTGGATTGTGAACTGCCCGCCGATGACCTGATCACCGGTTCGATCTAAACCGACGACAAGGCCGTAGCCGATCAACTGGTTGTCGCGAACGCCTTCGAACGATCCAACGTCTTTGATGCGAACCGCATTCGCCGGCATCGCCCAGAGAAGACTCCCCAATACCAACAATCCGATGCCCATCGTTGCTCGTATCATGTCGCGTTTCTCGCATGCGTAAGAGGTAAATCGGCCGGCCGGCTAGAAAACAGGGCAAACCAACTGTGCTGATCGGGCGTGACGCCTGAGAGTGATGACAATGACGCCTCTGGATCCGCATCAAGGTCGACGTACTTATCAAGATTTCGATGGGGGAATACCTCTGCACGGCGTATGACTCCGTTTACCACCATCAACTGTAATGACCGCATTGCGGCCATGCGATCCCGACGGGTACCTCTCGTTCGTCTCATCGCGTATTTCATGAGTCGTACCTCCTTAGCCGTTAGAATGGGGAGATCCAATCCAGCACCCGCACGAGCCATCCAGGCCGTTGAACGTCATCCAGAACACCTAGCCCTGAATACTCGATCTTGGCATCCGCAATCGCGGACGAGAGCACGGTATTCTTAGTATCGACATCGACCCGCCGCACGATCCCCGCGATCGTCATCAATTGCTTTTCGCTGTTGACTGTGACCTCCCGGCGTCCTGCGATTCGAAGGTCACCGTTGGGTAGCACGTCCGTGACGATAGAGGAAATGGTCCCCGTTAAGGTTCCTTCACGATTCGTGGTGCCCTTGCCTTCAAACTTGCTCGCGGCACTCGCATCGATACCAAGCCCTCGTCTCGCTTCGCCGCCGAGGCGAATGCCGGGAATACCGATGTAGCCGATGGCACTACCTGCCAGACTATTTTGGATTGTAGAATCTCGCTGGGTCGCAGTGTCGGCGGACTTCGATCCCTTATGCTTTTCAATAATTTTTATCGTGAGAATATCTCCAACACGCATGGCCCGCATATCTTCATAGAGATAGGCGCGACCATTCTCTTCTTGCCAGAGAGACCCCAGCGTTTTTGGCGCCGGCAAGGAAGGAACCGTGAGCGTCGGGGCGACTTTCTCCGATGGAGACGTGCACCCATCGCTCAAGAGCGCGACCGTCGACATGATCGACGCCATGGCCACGGGAAACATGAGGTTGTTGTGCCTAAAATTCCACACGGACGGCTCCTGGTCCGACAATCTTCGCACGCAGCTCTTTGCCTGAGTCGACATTGGCCACCGTCGTCGTCTGCCCAAGTTCCCCATTTGACTTGGCAAGCCCGACAACTTGAATCGAGAGCCCCCCATGCCTCGCTTCGATGGACACACGGTCTCCCTTGCGCACGGCGTAGGGTTTCTTGACCATTCCTAGGCGAATCGGGTTGTTCGTCTGCAACGGACGCACGGCACTCTTCCCAATGACGTCCTTCACATTCGTCATCAGCTGATGGTCCAGATCCGTGAGTTTAATGCGATGAAGCGTCACATCCTCGGCCTCAATCACGCTGTCGATTTGGATGACTCTGGTCGGGATCACGGCGTCGATGGAGGCCGACACATCGGCAATCGCACCAATCGTCTGCCATTGCTCCCCGTTTATGTTGATCTGAACATGAAATGCCCGGCGCCCAAGCCCTTCTTCGACCCCGTTCGAGGAGACCTTCAGGCCGATGTGGCCGGCAGGGACCTTCATCGGATCGAGCGGATCGACCACGACGGCATGAATGGCTTGAACCTTCCCCGCCATCTCACGCTCAAGGACTTGCAGAATACTTCGTTGGATTTGATCCGAATGCAGTTGGTGAACGGTCGGCCTTGACACGCTATGCTTCATGCCTGCGCGATACTCGGGCCCGCTCTCCGTGATCGACGCGGCCTGGGCCTGTTGGAGTGACACCGCTTCTGTCACGAATTGTCCAAGACACAGCAGGGCCAATAGAGTCGACTGTACATACACACGAGGTACGGTCATAGGAGCGATTCCTCTCTCGGCGCGCTTACCGCTTTAGATTGTTCGCGATCGACATCATTTCATCTGAGGCTTGAATGGTTTTTGAGTTAATTTCATAGCTGCGTTGCGCAATGATCATATTGACCATCTCCTCGGCCAGGTTCACGTTCGAACTTTCCAGAAAACCCTGTTGGATCGTGCCAAATCCGGTCGAGAAGCCTCCAGTCCCTTGAAGTGGAGGGCCCGAGGCAAAACTGTCGAGAAACAAATTACTTCCCATCGCCACAAGCCCGGACGGATTGTCGAATTTCGTCAACTGGATCTGGCCCACTTGCGACGCCTGAGTCACGCCGGGGAGCAACACAGATACGGTGCCGTCTTGGCCAATATCGAGTTTTAGGGCGCCCGATGGAATGGTGATGACGGGATTCAGAAGATCGCCGTCTCCAGTGACGAGATTTCCGACGTTGTCACGCTTGAACGAGCCGTTCCGGGTATACATAACGGTCCCATCAGGCCGCGAAACCTGGAAGAACCCCGCGCCATCGATCGCCAGGTCCAGTTCGTTATTCGTCTGCCGCATGTTTCCCTGCATCCATTCCTTGGCCACCGTCACAGGACGCACTCCCGCCCCGATCTGAATGCCGACGGGAAACACCCCAACGTTCGACGCGTTGGTGCCCGGCATGCGTTGGACCTGATACAGTAAATCGGCAAACTCTGCTCGACTGCGTTTGAATGAGTTTGTATTGACGTTCGCCAGATTGTGGGCAATCGTGTCGACATTGATCTGTTGAGCGGTCATTCCAGTGGCCGCCGTCCACATCGCTCGAATCATACAAACCCTCCTGCGTCTCTTGTGGTTCGTGAACCGTCCGAATCCAGAAATGAGCGACGCTTCACGGTATTACAGCACTCGACCGACATCTTGGATTGAGACTTCTGCCATATGGTCCAGCGTCTGAATCAACTTCTGCGACGACTCATAGTTCCGCATGCCTTGGATCATCTTGACCATCTCACCGATTGAGTTCACATTCGACTCTTCAATGTGTCCCCCCTGAACTTGCGGGTTCTTCGCCGGTTGGGCGGAGTCCGATGCAAACAGCCCATCACTATGTTTCTGTGGCATGTGATCCACGGGGAAATCCATCAACTTGAGTGTCGCAACCAGTCGTCCATCGACATCAATCCCCCCTTGCGCACCCACTTGGATCGCGCCAGGCGGGACCTTGATTTCCCCATTGGTACCCATCACCGGATATCCTAAATTCGTGACCAACCGACGCTGAGAGTCCAGCGAGAACATACCGCTCCTGGTATAGCGAATGCCTTGAGGAGTTTTGACCTCGAAAAACCCACTTCCCTGGATCGCCGTATCGAGAGGATTCCCGGTGATCCTGATCCGACCTGCCTCAAACGATGTGCGGACCGCATGGGGTGCCACGAAGACGCGCTCGTCCGGACCGAACGGGCGGGCGCCGATCTGCTGGCCGAACCCAGTTGGATATGCGAAGGCCGGCATGGGAGCTTGCACTCGCGCCATGACGGACTTAAACGCCTGGTCGTCCTGTTTAAACCCGGCCGTATTGACATTCGCCATATTATTGGCGAAGACCTGCATTTCACGTTCTTGCGCCAGCGCGCCGGAAAGAATGGGATAGATGGCTCGGTTCATATGTGCGTTTCCAAGTGAGACCGTTCGACCACGTCACTTCGCAACATGCATGCCATGGTACGCGGGAACAACCCGCCACTTAGGGCGCTGCAAATACAACACGATGGCACGGGTACGATACAGGTGACTCAGTTATGATCGAGAGAACCGTGCCGAATGGATAGGCATGGCTAGGAAAAGATTGCCGGAGTGGGAAGAAGTTATCGGGTTGGAAACGGCGATCGCTGCGTGAAGCGCACAAGCCGTGTACGGCCCTTCACTTCAGAAGCGACGATATACTTATTTTGCTTGTAAGGAAGACACAGAGGCTGATACAGGAGCAGCTGAAGAGACAATGGGCGAGGTAAACTGAACAGCGTGCCCGTCGGATTTCGCTTGCTTGACTGCCTGCACTGCCTGCGCGATCAACCCCTCGTGCTCCGCGGCATCCTGCGGATACAGTGCGACGCCGATACGGCACGTGAGGAATAACTCTTGCCCCTCTAAGGTAAGAGGAAGCCCCACCGTCGCCTGCAGTTTCTCTACAATGGCCATGACCTCCTCACGGGAGGTGAAATTATCAAGAATCATCGCAAACTGGTCCTGCTTCAGCCGCGCAACCGTCTCCGTGGAACGCAAGACGCCCTTGACCCTCGCTGCCTGGACGCGCACGAGCACATTCTCATTCGCTCGGCCCTGAGTCTCTGCCACCATCCTGAAGTGTTCCAATTCCACTACGAGCAACGCAAGGGATCGGCCAGTTTTTGTGGCACGGCCGACCGCTTGTTCAAGCAACGTCCCGAACAGTCGTCTAGTGGGTAAGCCCGTCACGTAGTCATAGGTTGAGGACAGTTCCGTGGATTTTTCCGTGTATCTGGCGCGATGGTGTCCAGAGTCCAGATACCGGCTCTTCAGCCAGAGGACACCAAGAATGAAGAGACTCACGAGACAGAGCCCCATAATCCCCATGAGAGGGGACATGACGATGGTAGAAAGTTTCCCATTGGCCATCCAGCCATTCAGGGAAAGAATGGAGCTGTCACGATACGCAGACAGGGACATCGTAGTGAATGTCATAGGTTGCAATGCCCGGTCAAGGGGAGATTACTCGTAGAGTATTTCGGTTGATTTCAAAGCAGACTTGAGAAACTTCCGGATGGACAGAAACCGACATCAGCCGCGTCGAACGAACAACTGAACATGTCTGTATCGTCGCACGTAGAGACGCTTTTCGAGAAACGCGCTTTGGAGCGGGGTCGCCATACACGGCTATGAATGATGCGGACTCGCTCATCACGCAAGTATCGCAGCCGACGATCTTCGCGCCGGCTCGCCCCCCTGCCCTCCTACCGAACCCGTTCCTGCCTCGACGATCACAACGCCATCAGAATCAGCCGCACTGCCAAGCTCTCCCACACAGCCTTAGCCTGCTTGCCTGTCTTGTTCATTTCGCCTATTCGGTCTGTCTGGCTCGTTTGGTTGTTTGAGACTCTTCAGATGACCAAGCCGACCGGGCTTGTCCCAGACGTGCGAACGAGTGAAGTTCTCGTGTCCTATATCATTTTCCGCAGCCGGCGAGTTCTCATGATTCATGAGTGCGTCTACTGCAATCTCCACAGTTTGGATGAGAGGCGAGGGGCAATCAGGGGAAATATCTTCTCTCTCACCTCATGCAATTCGCTGGCCTTTCAGGCAAGCGTGCGCCACGAGCCGTTATGAATCAGGCGGGGCGATGCGGGTCATCGCAGCGATTCAAGATTCACTTTGAGGTGAAGCACGGCTTTGGTATGGATCTGACAGACGCGAGACTCCGTGACTTTGAGAATGCTCCCGATCTCCTTCATCGTCAATTCTTCATAGTAATACAGGGTAAGCACGAGCCGCTCCTTCTCCGGCAATTGCTGAATTGTGTCGGCCACCCGCTCACGCTCTCGGTCGTTGAGAATGATCGTAAGCGGGTCGGGATGTTGCGTGTCGGCAAGCATGTCGAGAATTTTGGGGCCGTCCGGCTCATGCAGACTGAAATCGTCCAAACTCACCAGGACAGCCCCCTGGGATCGCACAAGGAAATCGTCCAGCTCGGCCGGAGACAACTGCATCTCTGCCGCGACTTCTTCATCTGTCGGAGGACGCCCGAGTCTGTTCAACAGCTTGGCATGCGTGCGCTGCAACAACGATACACGCTCGTGAACCGATCGAGGAATCCAATCCATCGTACGGATTTCGTCCAACATGGCGCCTCGAATACGAAACTCCGCGTAGGTTTTGAACTTCGCTTCGCGGCTTGGATCGTACTTATCCATGGCATCCATCAATCCAATGATGCCGACCGACACGAGATCCTCCGCATCCATATAGGCTGGAAGACGGTAGGCCAGCCGATAGGCCATCGCTTTGACGACATGGGAGAACTCTTTGATGATCAGTTCGCGATGCGAGTCGGATCCGGGACATGCGGGACCTATCTGCCTGCTTTGCTGCGTCGCTGTATTGCTCATAATCAATGCGCCTTATATATTCGTATGAATGTGATGCCCCGGAGAGGACCTGTCTGATATGACTCGCTTGATGAGGCGAACAGGCTGCGGTCCGATACCAAGCCGAAGGCCCACAAAAACAGACTGCCTATTCGCCGGAACACAGTCACAACCCTCTCACATCGAGTACGGCGCAGATGGCCGCACATCATTCGCCGCAGTGGCACGATCACTGTCGGACACGCTCCTAGGACATCGGAATCAGTTGTTGCCACAGAAACTGCACGGTGCTCTTCGGGAGTTGAGGATTGGGCCATTCAGCAACCTTCTTCGCCAACTCCGCAAACGCTCGGCTGGCAGGAGAACAAGGGAAGAGCTCTGTCACTGCCCTCTGCTCGATGACGGCCATCGGCAAGTAGTCGTCGAGAGGAATACATCCCAAATACTCGAGCTTGATATTCAGAAAACGCTCTGCGGCTCTATCAAGCTTGTGGAATGTCTGGGTCGCCTCACGCTGACTTTTGACCAGGTTGACCAACACCTTAAATCGGCGTTCGCGATGCTGCCGACATAACACCTTCATCAGCGCATAGGCGTCGGTCAGTGATGTAGGTTCCGGCGAGATGAGGACGATCGTCTCTTGGGCTGCTGAGGCGAAATAGGTGACGTTGGGAGACACACCGGCTCCGGTATCAATCAACAGCACCTCCACGGTATCGGCGGTACGCTCCAACTCACTCTGCAGAATCAATTGCTGTGAGTCGGTCAAGGAGGTGAGTTGAGGCAAGCCGGATCCTGCCGGCAACACCTGGATTCCAGCCGGACCCGAGATGATAATGTCGGACAGGCGGTGTGACCCGCACAGCACATGCTCCAGGGTAAATCGAGGCACCAATCCCAACAACACATCGATGTTGCCCAATCCCAAGTCCGCATCCAATACCAGTACTCGTTTACCGGTTCGCGCCAACTCCACTGCCAGGTTCGCGACTACATTCGTTTTCCCCACCCCACCCTTACCGCTGGTCACGGCAATGACACGGGTACAGGGGCTCCCTTCCGCCCTAGTCGCCATCGCCTGTTCGCTGGACATGTTTTTCATGCGCCCCCTTCTACGTGTGTTGTGGCGTCGCTCCGCCCATAGACACAACGGAGTTGCGTCCAACGGATGACGAGAGGCCTGATGGTGTGAAACTGGCTGAGCCCCTGTCGAGTAACAGATCAGCCAATCGCGCCGAATCCGCTTGCTCGAAATCTTCAGGTACCCGCTGGCCATTGCTCCAATACGACAGGGGCAATGAAGTCTGGTGTGCCAGCTCGAGGAGATTGCCGTATTCTTCCGTCTCATCCATCTTGGTAAAGAGTAGGTGTGACGGAGCGCACGCCTCGTATCGCGTCATCGTGCGCCGGAGATCCTGCATTCGCGTGGTGGCGGACAAGACCAGATGCGTCTCGATGGACCCGTGCGAGTCTTTGAGGCCGCCAAGGTTCATGAGCTGCGCCGTTTCATGTGGGCCAAACCCCGGCGTGTCGATCAGGATCAGATTTGCCCGACGATGACGGCGTATACCTTCGAGCACTTCAGCCGTGGTCTGAGCCGTTTCGAGAGGAACGCCAAGAACCTTCGCATACATGCGGAGGTGTTCGACGGCCGCCAAACGGCAGGTATCGAGCGTGATCAGAGCGACCGATCTGTTTTCTTGAAGCCGGTAGTGCGCCACAAGCTTGACGATTGCCGAGGTCTTACCGACCCCGCTCGGCCCGACAAACATGGCGACCTTGTAATCGGTCTCGGCATCCAACAAGGGGCCACTGACTCGAATCTGCTCACGACAGAGTCGGTGCAACGCATCCTGAATCTCGCGATCCGATTGAAGCTCTCCCGCAGAGAGACGGCAACGAATCGCGAAGCAGAGCCGTTCGGCGGTTGAGGGGCGTAAACCCTGCGCAATCAGAAAACGGCAGGCTCGCCCCAACGGCGCAGAGAAGTCTAATCCTGCCGTCTGCGATTCCGCAGGTAACCAGGATACAAGACGCTGCTGGAGGTCGAGGCATTCGTTCATGAGATGGAGGAAACGGCCGGGTGGAACCGGTTCTGATCCTGACTGGGTGGCCGATGGTGGAATTTGAACATGTGCTCCCCTCAACTCCGATGAAGTATTGGCGTGAAGTATTGTATTCAACGTGTCCTGAAATACAGGAGCGGGCTCCCGTCGATTCACGGCAGAGGGGTCAGGGTCCTGTGCAACAAGCGAAGTCGCCTGCCGGTCTGGGACGGCTTGGCCGTCAATCGAATCGACCGCAGCGGTCACTTCTAACAGCGATCGGCCGAACAACGAGAACGGTAAGCTCCCTCGACGAACTCGCTTTGTGGAGAGGATAAGGGCATCCGGTCCCAACTCTTCCTTGATGGAGCGGATCGCGTCATGCATGGTGTCGGCATGAAATACTTTCATCTTCATCGTTCACCTCACGGTAGAAGACCTTCTCCGTCCAGCCGAATAGTATCCAGGGGTTGCAGCCTGACCATCGAATCGAGTTCGTTGAATCCCACCACCGGCACAGCATGGAGTATCCGATCAGTCAAGCGTCGAATATGGCGGCGGAGTGCCGGGGAACAGAGCAGAACCGGCTGATGGCCGCGCGCAGCGACACGTTCCACAGCTTGTTTCAATGCCGCCAACAGGAGGTGGTTGAGGCCGGGATCCAGATTCAGCATACCTCCTTGAGGAACCGCGGCCGCCTGATCGCTTAAGGATCGATCGAGTCTGGGATCGAGCGTAATCACGGGCAACGTGCCGTCCGGAGCTTGGTACTGACGCGTGATCGTCCGCCCCAACGCTTGGCGGGCCATTTCCGTAAGTAGCTCAGGGTCTTTCGTGGTGCCGGCGTGGTCAGCCAGAGCTTCGATGATCGATCGAAGATCGCGGATCGGAATGCCTTCACGCAGCAAGTTGCCCAGGACACGAACAACCGTTCCAAGCGGCAGTAACGTGGGAATCAATTCTTCAATCAGTTTAGGATGGACTTTCGCCAGTTCGTCGAGCAGCGATTGCACTTCCTGCCTGCCCAACAATTCATGCCCATGGCGTTTAATAATTTCAGACAAATGTGTGGCGATGGCCGAACTGGCGTCCACCACGGTATAGCCGGCCAATTGCGCTTGCTCCCGCGTGGACTCCGGCACCCACAGCGCAGGCAACCCGAACGCCGGTTCCTTGGTGGCCACACCATGAATGACCCCTCGTTGAGCAGTTCCAGGATCGATGGCCAACACGTGCGACGGCAGCACGTCGGCCTTCGTCAGTTCCACGCCTTTGAGCATGACGGCATATTCGTTGGGGCGTAGCTGAAGGTTGTCTCGAATATGAATGGGCGGTAGGAGAAAACCCATCGTATCCGCGAACTGTTTCCTGAGCCCCTTGATCCGATCGAGCAATGCGATTCCGTGCTTGCCTTCCACTAACCCAATGAGTCCGTAGCCTACCTGTACTTCCATCAAATCAAGCGGGGCGAACTGAGGTGAGGTGCTTTCAACTTGTGGCGCCGTGGAAACGGGCGCCGGCTCTAGGGGCGCCTTTGATTCCTGCGACAATCGATAGGCGAACCAGGCTGCGACTCCTCCTAGGCCGAGAAACGCCAGATGGGGCAAACCGGGGACAACGCCGAGAGCCAACAAGATTCCGGCAGCCGTGCCGACGGCTTTGGGTGAAAACAACATCTGCCGCGTGATCTGGAGTCCGAGGTCGGCATCCGCCGCAGCGCGCGTCACCACGATGCCGGCGGCCGTGGAGATAAACAACGCTGGAATCTGTGCTACCAGTCCTTCTCCGACTGTCAAGAGCGTATAGGTTTGCGCAGCTAATCCGGGACTCATGCCCTGCTGTAAGATACCGATCGTCAACCCCCCGATGATGTTGACCAGAACAATGATGATCGCCGCAATGGCGTCACCCCGAACAAACTTGCTGGCGCCGTCCATGGAACCATAGAAATCGGCTTCTTCTGCAATCTCCCGCCGCCGCTTTCTCGCGTCCGTCTCGTTGATCAGCCCCGCATTCAAATCGGCATCGATACTCATCTGTTTGCCGGGCATCGCGTCCAACGTGAAACGAGCCGCGACTTCGGCGACTCGACCGGCGCCTTTTGTCACGACCACGAAGTTAATGACGACCAGGATCGAGAACACGACGAGGCCGACCGTGTAGTTCCCTCCCACGACGAAATTGCCGAAGGACCGAATCACCTCGCCTGCGGCAGCCGCGCCTTCATTGCCGTGAAGCAAAATCAAACGTGTCGACGCAATGTTGAGCGCCAAGCGGAATAACGTCACGATGAGAAGAATGGAGGGAAAAGCCGAGAACTCGATCGGACGTCGAACTTGCAGCCCCACGAGTAAAATGATCACTGACACCGTAATGTTGAAGGCCAGCAGGAGGTCCAAGAAAAACCGTGGAAGCGGCAGGATCATCAGCATGATGACGCCCACCACACCGAGCGATACGAGAATATCCGGGTGCTTAATGAACGACGAGGGGGATAATGCTTTGGTTTCGGATGCCATGCTCTCCTTGCTCGTTACCGGGTGACTTGCTCAGACGTGACCCCTCGCGCGCGAAACACAAACGCAAGAATCTCAGCCACGGCACGGTACAGATCGGCAGGGATTTCCTTGCCGATATCGACCAGCTTGTAGAGGGTCCTGGCCACAAACTTGTTCTCGACGACCACGACCCCATGCTGCCTGGCCACCGCACGAATTCGCTCCGCGAGGTGCCCGGCACCCTTCGCGACGACGATGGGCGCAGACATGCGCGCTGTGTCGTATTTAAGCGCGACGGCAAGGTGTGTGGGATTCGTCACGACCACATCTGCTGTCGGGACAGCTGCCATCATGCGTTTTCTCATCATGTCCCGCTGAACGCTTCGTACCCGACTCTTGATCATCGGGTCGCCTTCTGTGTCACGATGTTCTTCTTTCACCTCTTGAAGAGTCATTCGCAGAGAACGCTCCCACTCATACCGCTGATAGAGAAAGTCCGCCGCCGCAACCACGGAGATTGCCCCCGCGATGATGGCCGCGGCTTTCAACGTCAGCCACCCCATCACGGTCAGAAGCCCCCATATGTCATAGTGCACCAGCTCCGGAAGCAGCTGAAGATCCTGTCCGAGGACAAACGCACCGATGCCGCCGATAATGGAAATTTTGAGTAACGCTTTGATCAACTCTGAAACAGATCGGAGGGAAAACAGACGGCCCAATCCCTTGATCGGGTTCAATCGTCCGATCTCGCATGGAAGAGACGGTTTCCACAGCAACCCGGTCTGAGCAAGGGACGCGCCGATGCCCACGAGGGCCAACCCACCCATGAACGGCAGCAGAAGCAGCAGGCTCTTAAGACCGACCTCAATAAGCAAGGAATGAATCTGCTCAATCGTCAGGCTAGCATGGACCACACGGTCGAAGGACATCGTAAGCCCCATACGAGTGACATTCGTCAGCTGATGGACGCCCGAACCGGCAAAGAGAGCCAGAAGTCCGATGCCGGCGAAGAGGAGAGCCGCAGTGGTCACATCGCGACTCACCGCAACATTACCCTCCCGACGGGCGTCCGCTTTCCGTTTCTCAGTCGCCGGTTCTGTTTTGTTGTCCTGATCTTTAGCCATGTCCAAGCGCTCTCAACAGCCTTTCGATCGTGTCACGTAATCCCGTAAACTCTTGTTCAAACAATGAGACGGAATAGGGTAATGCCAGGCCCAAGACCAGGAGTCCGCCCGCTATCGTCAGGGGAAAACTCAACACAAAGACATTGATCTGCGCGACAGCTCGGCCCAGCATGGCCAACAACAAGTTCAAGAGAATCATCGCGACAAGCACCGGCGCCGACAGCTTCAGAGCCACCAGAAACATGTGTGTTGACAGATGAAGCACCTCTTCGCCGAGAGCCGAAGTGAGCCTGGCCCCGAACGGCGGGATAGCGTCATAGCTTGATACGATGGCCGCCACAACTACCATGTGCGCATTGACCGACAGGAACACCAGCGAGGCGATGATTCGGAAATACTCACTGAGCAGCGACGACTGTTGTGACGTCATCGGATCCAACAACTGCACCGCACCGAATCCTATCTGAGTTCCAAGCAGATCACCGGCCACTTCAAGCGCCCCGAACAGTAATCGGACAGCCAGCCCGATCACCAGCCCAATAAGCAATTCGCTCACCAGCCCAGCCGTCATTTCGATGGCATCTCGTGACAGCGGTGGCAGCCGTATCAGCGGCGAGAGGGCGATCCCCAGCATCACGACAAGCGCGATTTTTATTTGAGCAGGAACCGTCCGCCCACCTAACATCGGAAACGCCGCGACAATGCCCCCGATGCGGGACACCAAGATCAGAAACGACTGGAATTCCGGCAAGAGAAGATGAAGTGATGGGGCCGTCGTCATACTTCTCCCGTGATCGATCGTATCAATACCGAATCACTGTGCATAGTTCGGAATGCTTATGAACAGATGCGTCATAAACGATGTGAGCACGCCCAACATCCAGGGGAGAAACACCACAACCGCAGCGAACACGGCCAACACTTTCGGCACGAAGGTCAGCGTCGCTTCATTCAATTGGGTCATGGCCTGCAGAACACTCACAGCGAGCCCGACAGCGAGAGCGAGCCCCAGGATGGGGCCAGACACGATCAGCGTGGTTTCAATCGCTTGACGTCCGATCTCTGTCACCATCTCAGGGGTCATCTTTATTGCTCCTTTCGGATCTCGCTCATTGGAAACTTTTTACCAGCGACCCGACGACCAAATTCCACCCATCGGCCAGCACAAAGAGAATGAGTTTGAACGGAAGGGAGATCACGGCTGGAGGCAACAACATCATGCCCATGGACATCAACACGCTGGCCACCACCATGTCGACGATCAGGAACGGAATATAGATGAGAAACCCGATCTGAAACGCGACTCGCAATTCGCTCAAAATATAGGCGGGAATCACCACATGGATGGGAACCTGATCGACCGTTTCAGGCTTCGGGCGCTTACTCAGCTCAATAAAAAGTTCGAGATCTTTGTCGCGCACCTGTTTCAGCATAAAGGTACGAATCGGCTGAATACCTTTGGTCCAAGCCTCCTCATATGAAATCTGTTCTGCCAGCAGAGGCTGCACGGCCTGGCTATAGACGGCCTCCCCTACTGGAGCCATCACAAACACCGTGATGAACAAGGCCAGGCTGATGAGAATCTGATTGGGCGGTACCGCCTGGGTCCCAAGCGCCTGGCGGAGAAATGAAAGGACGATCACGACTCTCGTGAAGGACGTGACCATGATGAAAAAAGCCGGCGCCAGGGAGAGGACCGTCAGCAGCGCAAGAATTTGGAGAACGACGGCGGTCCCTTTGGGACCCGGCTGGCCGAGATCGATTGTGACAGACGGATTCGCCCCGCCCATGGCATCCTGAGTCATCCCAAGAAACAGGCAGACCAGGGCCATAAGCAGGAGACCTGTACGATAGCCTTGTGGTCGTTGCATATGAGAAGTCAGCGGCGGGGATATGCGGGCATCAGCCGACATGGCCACCTCTGGTCTCTGCTGCCCCATCACAAGTTCGCTCCAGAGCCTCGTTGCGAGATGCAGGCCTGCCGAACACGACCGACCGACCGGACGCCGCCCCGGCCAGAAACTGTTGGACTCGTTCCCTGTCCGTGATGTGACCGAGCGGCACCAGATCTGTCGGGGTCATGCCGACGATCAATAACTCCCCTGCAACCGACACCAGAGAAATGGTCTTGCGAGGACCGATGTACCCGCTGCCGAGTACCTGGACCATCTGCGTGGAGGTAGGCGCGCACAATCGTGTACCGCCAAATCGACGAACCAAGACGACCAGGCCACCCATGAGCGCGAGGACAAGGGCTAGAGCCGATGCCATTCGTATAAAGCTGTCCCAAAAATCGACCATATTGTCTCCGCTCCTCTATGCCAAATGGCCGAGTCAAGAAATGCCTCAGAGAGACTCCTACGCGAGTTGCTGGACGCGTTCGGCCGCGCTGATGACGTCGGTGAGGCGGATCCCGAACTTTTCATTCACCACGACGACTTCGCCTCTCGCCACCAGTTTGTTGTTGACCAGCACCTCCATCGGCTCCCCTGCGAGCTTTTCAAGCTCGATCACCGACCCTTGCCCGAGCTGCAGTAATTCTCGAATGATCATCTTGGTCGATCCAACCTGCACAGTCACCTGCATCGGAATGTCGAGAATGAAATCGATGTTCTTGGGCGCAGGGGCCGCGCCTCCGCCGTCAAGCGGTGGAAATGACGCAGGAGCCGGTTGAGCCGAGGGAGACGGCACGTAGGTGGGAGCCTTCGCTCCAGGGTTTTGCAGTTCGTTGTCGGCCATGGACAGTACTCCTCAAACGTGTGAATCGCCTACCCGATCACTCTTTCAATACGGCAGGCGTGGTTTCCCTTTGAGACCCCAGGGCTCCCTTGAAACTTCAAGTATCCCTCAACAAAACAATCGAGCGGATCGCCAGGCCGTTGGTCTAACAGGATGAGATCTCCCGGAGCAAAGTCCAACACGTCTCGCACCTTGACCGAGGCCGTTCCGAGTCGAACCGTCATGGCAAGCTGGCACTCTTGCAGTTTTTCATGAAATCTGATTGCCCAGCTTCCGTCTTGCTCGACTTGATCCGAGACGATGCCCGAATAGAGTTTTTCTTTTATGGGCTCGAACATCGAATATGGATACACAATAAAGAAGTCGCTGGTGGTCTCTCCAAATTGAACTTGAAGGGTCGTAACAAAGACGATTTCTGATGCGGTGACCACCATGGCAAACTGAGGATTAACTTCTGAACGGACCAGCTCAGTTTTGACAGCGAGTGCGGCGCGCCACGCTTTCTCCATGTCCTCAAACGCCACCTGCACGAGCTTCTTGATAATCCGTAATTGAATCGGCGTGAAATCGCGGCCTTCAGGTTTAACATGCGTTTGCGCCTTCCCTCCGTAGAAATAGTCCACAATCAGGTAGACCAAGAACGCATTGACGACAAACAGGCCATTCCCCCGCAACGGGTCCATGCGAAACACGTTCAGCGAGGAGGGAATCGGAATGGTTTTCATGAACGCGCCGAACTTCATGATTTGCGTCCCGATAATATTGAACTCCACCTTCGTATTCAGCAGCGCGCTCCATGACAGGGACAAGTGTCGTGTAAGCCGGTCGGTAATCAGCTCGAGCGTCGGCATACGCCCGCGAACGATGCGCTCCTGATTGAAGAGGTCGTACTGCTTAACCCCGCCGGCTGCTTGCCCCTCTTCCTCTGCTTGGGTCTCAACCTCCCCGGAAACGACCCCTTTCAGCAGCGCATCAATTTCGTCTTGTGAGAGTATTTTTTCCATAATGACGAGATGGTCGCGCCTATTGCACGACGAAGTCCGTGAAGTAGGCTGCCCGCACACCCGGTTTGGGAAGAAGACTGTTGACGCGTTGGGTAATCTCATCGCGCAACTGAAACTTGCCCTGGGGAGTTCGAATCGATGCCGCATCCTTACTCGTTAGAAGGACAAGAATCGTGTCGCGTAACTGCGGGACACGGCTGGCGAGCTCGGCTGAAGCCTCCTGACTCTCGAGTTCCAACTTCACGGTCAGTTTCAGATAGCGCACCTCCGGGGTATCCGCTAAGTTCACGATGAAGGGATCGACATCGTAAATCGCCCCTGGGCTGCCGGCTTTGCTGGCGACGTGCTTGGCTTCGGGCTCGCCCTGCACCGGTGATTTTGCGGCTGGCGCCTCTGCTTTCTGTTCGCCTTCCTCATGCCCTCCAGCCATCAGCTTGAAGAACGCGAACGACCCTCCAAGAGCGAGCACGAGTGTCCCCGCGACAATGATGATGACCATTTTCAGTGAAATTCCTGCCGCAACCGGCGCCGAGGCCGGCGGCGTATTCTCTGGCTCTACCATAGGCACCTCCTCAAATCGAACGCTGGAGACGGATGGGAAGTTTGCAATGGCTGTGCCATCAGCATGGCACATGATGCAAACCACACATCAACCGCAACACTGCATTTGGCGTGTACATTCGTGCCCTATGGCCGGAGAAACGGTGCGTACTCCTGCCAGAGGCTTGACGATGTCAAAAACATGACGCGTGGGAACGGCGGGAGGGAGGAAAAGAGTCAGTGATCGGAGCGCCGTAGGCGGCGCCCCGATCCTATCCGGATACGGCCATTACCGCTTGAGGTTCACCAATTCCTGTAGCATCTCATCACTCGTAGTAATGGCACGAGAGTTCGCTTGAAACGCGCGTTGCGTGATAATCATATCGACGAATTCTTTGCCGAGGTCTACATTGGACTGCTCAATCGTTTGGGAAATGAGCCGCCCCAACCCGTTGTTCGTCGGAGCCCCGGCCAATGGCGCGCCAGAGTCTACCGTTTCAGCGAATCCATTCTCACCGGAGCGTGTCAGTCCATTCGGATTCGTAAACCGATTCAGCACCACCTGAGCAAGAGTTCTGGTTTGACCGTTGCTAAACTGCGCCACAACTCGCCCTCCCGAATCGACCGACAGGCTCTGAAAAGATCCGGACGCAAACCCATCTTGAGCCTGGTCGGTCAAATTCGACGCAGACCCATATTGCGTGATGGATGAGAAATCCATCGCGACACTCTGTGGCGTGGCCGCCCCGCCGGTGACAGCCAACGAGAATGTCTGCGCGCCGCCACTTGTCAGTACGCCGCTCGAATTGAAGACTAAGTCGGTTCGTGCTGCCGTGGCGCCGCCGTCAATTTGAGAATGGAGTTCCCACGTGTTAGCCGTCGCAGTTTTCACATAGTACAACCGAAGCTGGTGCTGCGCTCCAAGCGAGTCGTAGAGGGTCATACCATTTGAGAAGTTGTACGTTGTCGCATCGGTCACGTCGAACGCAGCCGCCGGAACGGTCGCGGCTGCATTAAGATTGGCCTCCACATCTGCCGTGCCGGTCGCCTGTGGAGCGATCGTGGCTGTAGATAACGTAATATTTCCGACTGTTCCCAAGATGACTCCTGTCGCCGACGCTTGATAGCCCTGCAAGAATCGACCGCTTGGGTCCACAATCTCTCCAAGGCTGTTCACTTCAAATTGGCCTGCGCGAGAATAGGACGCCGTTCCCGTGTTATCGGCCAGCTGGAAAAACCCATCTCCGTCGATCGCTAAGTCCAAGGTGTTCCCCGTATTCGAGAGGGAGCCCTGGGTAAAACTCGTCTGCACATCGTTGAGAAACACCCCTAATCCAACCTGGCCGGTACTTGACCCACCGCCAAGTGAAGCCGAGACCAGATCGGCAAACGACGCGCGGCTCGATTTGAATCCCACCGTCCCGACATTCGCGATATTGTTCCCAATCACGGACATGGCATTCCCATATGTATTGAGTCCGCTGACAGCCGAGAAGAGCGAGGTCAAAATTCCCATAATCTGTCTCCTTTACTGATTGTAATGTCTCTCCAACCGACTGATGAACATCTCTCCTCTACCCGACACAGGTCGCGCCTGCTCTTCTACACCTGTTGCACGCTTGGCTTCTGTTTCGACTCGAGGGCTGACTCCTGCAGTTCAACGCTCCGCTTCATCAATTTGACGAGGTCGGTCATCTGGTTCAGTTGACTAAACTGCGCCGTCTGCGCAATGAAATCCTGGTTTTCGAGAGGTTTGAGCGGGTCCTGATACTGGAGCTGGGTGACGAGGAGTTTCAAGAACTCGTCCTGACCAAGTTCTTTTGGGCCGGTTGTCGGCGGGAGGGGCGTCGTCGTCGAATTGTTTATCGCCGCGAAGTCGATCATGACTTTGTCCTTTCGTTAGATACGATAACTGTGAACATCTCCATGGCTATGCAAACAAGCTCAACGCACGTGAGGGCCGATGAGCGGGCCGATCCCGATCTTGGGCTTGCTGATTGTGGTCCTGTGGTGCCGGCTGTTGCTCAAACCCTCCGCCGTTTCGTCGAGACTGCCGGTCTGACAACGCCTCTTGCCTGCCCTGTTGATCGACATGTACCTGAAACTGACCGAGCTCCAGCCCAGACTTAGCCAGGTTGTGCTGAAGCTGATCCTGTCTCGTAAACAGGAGTGCCCCCAGCTCGTTCCGATCGGTGGTGAACTGCGTATGCACCATCTGGTCCGTCATGGAGATCCGCACGCTGAGTGGGCCGGAATCATGAGACGGCAACTCCACATGAACGACCTGAGCCTTTCCAGATGCCGACATGATATTCGCCGAATGATTCTCCCCAAGAAAAGCCTGCGCTGTCTTGAGCTGATCCGCCGCCGGCGTCCCACCAGAGGATCTCTCTCCATCTATCGACGACTGTGCCTGCCGCGCTGACATCAATTGGCTGTTGAAGAAAGAGGACTGGTTGTCGTGCATTGCCGATTCCAGAGCCCCACTGTCCATAGTATGAAAAAAGGCCCCTCCTTCTGTTCCCTGTGCATCGGTCCCGAACGTGTCTTGCCCCCTCCCCTCACTGTCTCCAACCACAGGAACCGTGAGAGGTTGCCCTAGCCACGTCGTCTCTTCAGCCTCCTGCTCTGGGACAACCGCTGAGGGTTGAATAACTGTCCCCGGTCGCTCAAGCAACTGCCCCCCTCCATTCATATACGCAGCAGCAAGGACATTCCTCGCCCCTTGGTGTTCCATGAGAGGAATTGTCCCTTGATCGGAAATCGGGGATTCCTGTGGCAATGTGCTGGGATCAAGAGAGTGACTGGACGGCTGATTGAGAGAGTCAGAAGAAAGATCGGCTTGAGCAACACGACCATTCCAGACAATTGAGTCGCCCGTGGTTCGTGAGGCCGTTTGCTTCGGCGTATTCGCAGACGCCTCACCCGACTGCCCAGGAACGATAGGAGGCTGCAGTGCCGAACCACTACCCCCATCCGCGCTCACAGGCAATACCACCTCGGACACTGCACCTGTTTGCCCCTCAGTTCCAGCTCCTTGAATCTCGACCTGACTCACATTCTGGGGAGGAGAAAGGGCTGGCCCAACGCCAGGCGAAGAGGAACTTTGGACATTCTGCGTGCGCTCGACGTGGCCGGCCTCCGGAGAAGACACCACCTGAAGGTCGAGTGCTAGAGACGTAGGCACTAGCGCGCCCCCGATAACTAAGGCGATGACGGCCTGCTGCTCAGCGTCGGATGATGGGATTGGCTCAATCGAATCGTCTGACTCGGAGTGTCCGGGATCCTTTTCCCTGGAAATATTCTGCGCTGCATTCTTGAGAGTGGCAGAAAAGGTTCCGCTCTGCACCGATTGTTGGAGCTGACCTTTCTCGCTTAATGCGCTCGAATTTAGCGACGCGCCGGAACGGTCAGCCAAGGGAACCCGTATCTCAATATCCATAGTGAGGAGCCGCCCGTTACTGTGTGCGAACACGATCTGATTACTGGTCACGGCATGTTCAAGCTCCATGCCAACTCAAAAATCGCGGGATATTTCATCCGGCGTAGGGTTAGCAAGGGGATCGAGAATTGATGGACAGAAACAGGGAAGAAAATGCAGCGTGGGTGGGAAAAATTTTCCTTGTCTACGGAAGGAGTCGGTCCGGGAATCTATTTGGTATTGTCTTCCAGACGAAACGACGACAGTGGTTTCGTCGCCGTAGGAGAACAGTCTCGAACGGCAGGCTCCTATGGAGTGGTGAGAAATTCCTCACTCAATTTAGCCGCACGATCGACTTTTACCTGAGCCAAAATTGCTCCAGCCGATTTGCTCTTAAGGAGGCGGAGAATTTCCAACGCTTTCCGATTGGTCATTCGCTCAATTCGCGCAGCTGCCTCCTCCGCAGGCATGCTTTCATACATCTTGACTAGTTGCCCTAGCTGCTGCGTATGTGTGGCGGAGGCTTGCTTGCCCTGTGACGCTTGTTGACCCCCAGCAGCTTTCTCCTGCGCAAGACGGCGCTGTTCTACGGCTTCGACCTTGCTCAAGATCTGCGCAACTTCAGCTTTGAGAATCGCGAGCTGCGCCTCTGCCGCCCGAACCGCGTTTTCACGTCGCTCCAAGTCCTGCTTACGCTGCTGGAACATGGCGACCATTTCCTCCGGCACAGTGAGCGCCGGTCCTTGAATTGGTTCTCCTGCCGGCGTGGATGATTCGCTTCCCTGTTTCTTGATTGGATCGACGGGCACCGATCCAGGCGAACCACCTTCGGCAAGCGTAGAAACCGGTTCCAGCCCCTGCTCAGCCAAAGCGTGGACAAGCTGAACCATTGTCCATGACAACGCCATGATGACACTCATTCCGGCACCGACAACCCGCATCCGAAGGCCGTTATTCGAGAAATGTGAAACGTGAAACGTTTCGGAAGAAGAACACTCTGACATTCTACATTTCACGTGTTACTTTTCACCTTTCACGGTTCCTGGGAGCAACTTTATTCGCGTCCTGCTGCGATCACATCACACTCCTACGACGCGCCACCTCATCCATTTCCATTTGCTCGACTCTGTGCTGCACATAACGATGTTGTTGCCGCATGCGTTCAGCCAGGCGATCGAGTGTGCGGCGATCTTGCATCGCTTCACGCAATTCATTCTGCTTCTGATCCCATGCCTCACGGAGTTGTCCTTCCACGTGCATCGCTGCCGCCAGATTCGACGTCTCGGCGGTCACCAGAGCCTGCCACACCAGAAATTCGTCCAGCGCGACTCCTCCGCCCGCCTTCGCCAGATACGCATCTGCTGTGAGTTTCATCTGCTCATCAAGCAGATGAAATCGCGCTTCGGCATCCTGGAGCTCCAGACGCAGGCGAAAAAGGTCCATCCGCACGACCTCTTCCAACTGCGCACGATACCGACGCAACACGTCGAGTTTCATCCGATCGACTTCATCAGAGCGAGCAAGTCCTGGATCGAGGCGCCGATGGCCACGGATTGCTCAATGTCCTGACGAAGAAACGCATTGATGCCATCTTGAGCCCTCACGGCTTTGTCGAGACCGGCATTGGTACCCGCCTTATAGGCCCCTAGCAGGATGAGATCCTCAGATTGCTGGTATCGTGCCTGGAGCTCGATCATGGACCGGACCGCCGCATAGTGGTCGCGCCCCACAATATCTTTCATGACCCTACTGGTGCTGTTCAGGAGATCGATTGCCGGAAAATGGTTGCGCGCGGCCAACTGCTTCGAGAGCAGGATATGTCCGTCCAGGATCGACCGGACCGATTCCGCAATGGGATCGGAAAGCTCCTCACTCTCCATGAGCACGGTATAAAGCCCCGTAATCGCGCCAGAACCGGAACCGGTCCCGACTCGTTCCAAGAGTTTGGGTAACATGGTAAAGACGGACGGGGTATACCCTTTCGTGGTCGGCGGCTCCCCGATAGCAAGTCCAACTTCACGTTGGCTATGGGCCAGGCGGGTAAGGGAATCCATCATCAGGAGGACCTGCCTGCCGCAGTCGCGGAAGTACTCTGCAATCGTCGTCGCAATCAACGCACCACGCAATCGAACCAATGGTGGCTGATCCGATGTCGCCACAATGACCACCGAGCGGCTGAGCGCCTCAGGGGTCAAATCACGCTCCAGAAATTCATTGACTTCACGTCCCCGCTCGCCAATGAGGGCGATGACATTCACGTCGGCCTTCGTGTAACGGCTGATCATCCCAAGCAACACGCTTTTCCCGACGCCGGAGCTGGCAAAGATGCCGACCTTTTGCCCACGGCCGCACGTCAGGCAGGCATTGATCGCTCGGATACCCAGATCAAGCGGCTCCGCGATACGAGCTCGCTGCAAAGGATTCATCGGTGCGGCATGCAACGAGTATCGCTGCTCGGTGATGAGAGGACCATGCCCATCCAATGGTTCTCCAAGCCCATTCAGCACTCGACCGAGCAGCTGTGGTCCGACCGGAACCGAGGCACAGTGTCCTTTCATCAGCAACCGGCTGCCGGGTCCGATCCCCCGCATCTCACCAAGCGGCATCAGCAATACACGATCGCCTCGAAATCCAACCACTTCCGCCGGCACAGTCCCCTCTCCATCCTCACGTGTGACATCACACAGTTCTCCGACCGATGTCATGGGACCATAACCCTCGATCACAATCCCCACGGCCTGCGCGACACGGCCCGAGACTACGAGAGGGTCTGTCTGTTCAATCAGCTCAACGAGATTCACGGCGGCCTCGCTTCTGTAAGACCTCTCCGAGCCGCAGCAACTGCTGGTCCAGCGAGGCATCAACCAGTCGATTTGTGGATTGAACAACACAACTTCCCCGAGAGAGAGACACATCGCCTTCGACATGTAACGCAAAATTCGAAGGCCGATCTCGACACAACTCCATACGAGCTGCTTCAAGTACCGGAGCGTCAAACGGATGTGCTCGTACGGTCACGCCACCCGCCTCTCGAACCGTCGCCAAGGCAGACTTCAACAACGCAACCACAGCATCCTGGCGCTCCATAATTATGTCTCGTAGGATACGTGTCGCCAAACTGAAGGCCAGCGCCGTCACGTCATCTTCGACGGTCTGATGCAACGATGCTCGCGTGTCATCGAAGCGCCGAACGGCGTTGGCCAAGAGCGTCTGTTCCTGTTGCCTGACTGCCACGACTCGTGCGTCGGCTCGCCGCTCACCCTCCGCAATGCCTTGATCGTAGTCCGAGGGGCCCTGGTCGCCGACAAACCGATCGCCGGTGCCGAAATCGGTCAGCGCAAGACTCCGGCAGCGAACGCCGGAGGCGCGAATCACCGCCTGCTTAAGGACCGTATTCTCCGAACGTAGGTGATAGAGATCAAGGAGACGATTCACCACCAACTGTACCGCATCGTTTTCGAACGGCTTCATCAGAAACTCTGCCGCTCCTGCCTTCATCGCCTGAATTGCGAGATCCACCGTGCCATACCCAGTCATCACCAGCCCCATCATTCGGTGATCGAGCTCACAGGCTTGTTGGAGCAACGCGATGCCGTCTTGATCCGGCAATTTGACGTCGGTGATCAGGAGCGAAACAGGAGACTCTTTTAACGCCGCATGGGCGTCCCGTGCAGACCCAACCGCACGCACACGATGCCCTGCCGACTGCAGCAACTTCACCAATAGTTCCCGGATCGCCTCCTCATCGTCAACGACGAGTATTGAACTGTCTCCTTGACTGCTGCGACTGACGGATGGCTGGGCGAGTGTCGCCTGACCGTTTGAGGCCCGTTCCATTTACAGCACCGCCTCCGCTCCACCAGCAATGACGATCCGCCCTTCCTCTTCCAGCTTTCGACAGACCTTGAGGATATTTTGTTGTGCCTTCTCGACCTCTGCCACCTTCACCGGGCCTCTCGATTCCATGTCGTCTTTCAACATTTCTGCCGCTCGACTCGACATATTTTTCAGGAACTTATCTCTGGTTTCAGGACTCGCCCCGCGCAATGCCACAGGAAGATCCTCTTTACTGACTTCTTTCATCAGCTCTTGCATGCCACGGTCATCCAGCTTAATCAGATCGTCGAAGACGAACATCAATCCACGGATCGTATCGGCCAATTGCTGATCGCGTTCGGCGATTTTCGACAAGATGCCTCCCTCAGTGGCTTTGTCGAGGGTCGTCAGAATATCGGCAATCGCTTCTGCACCTCCGACGCTTGTCGCGCGAGTGCCGGCACTCGCGACAAGTGAACTCTGCAACGCGTCACTAAGCTCTTCGAGCACATTTGGCTGCAAGTCCTCCATGGTGGCGAGACGCAAGGCGACATCCCCTCGAAGGGTTTCGGGTAAATCGGCCATGACCACGCCGGCCTGATCCGGTTCCATGTGCGCCAGGATCACGGAGATCGTCTGGGGATGCTCGGTCCTAATCATGGCTGAGACGGCTTTGGCATCGACCCATTTCATCGCATCGAGTCCGGGGTACACCTTGCTGGTCATGGACTCGAGCATACGGGTGGCTTTTTCAGGGCCGAGCGCCTTGGACAGAATGGTTTTGATGTATTCGCTTCCATGAAACGTGACCTGACCGTTGGCACTGGCTTTCTCAAACTCATCGATGACGATCGATTCCTCTTCCCTGGTGATATTCGCCGTCGCGTGCATAGAGGCTCCCAATCGGCGGATCTCCTTCGGGTCAAGATTCTTCATCACTAACGCAGCAGCTTCCTCCCCAATGGCTTTCAGGAGAATAGCTGCCTTTTGCTCGCCGCTCAGTTGGGTGGCCATCGTTACATGCGCCTTGCTAGCTGGTCTTCAACCATTGCTTGACGACCATCGTCGCGGCATCAGGATTGCCACGCGCCATGTCGACGATCTGTGAACGGGGCTTTCCTCCCGCTATCGACGCTTCGACCTGACTCACCGAAGCAGGAAGCGGCGGCGTGGGCCCCTCAGACGATGAGCCAACCGTCCCCAGCATCGCCATCAGGGGACGCACAACCATGAAGAGGATCAATAGAAAGAGACCTCCTCCAACCCCGTAGCGAATGTAGGGGGTGAAAGAATTGGTCGGCTCTGCCGCAGCCTCGACGCCCTGCACAGGAGGTTCTTCAGTCGCAATATCGAACTGCACGTTGGTCACTTGGACTTGATCCTGTCGTTCTGCCGAATAACCCATGGCTTTTTTGACGATCTCTTCGATACGCTTCATGTCTTCTTCAGACCGTGACACATACTTTTTAGCTGCACCGGATGAAGTTTTCTCACCCTCAGAGGCCTTGCTGCCTTCGTACATTCCATCCACCAACACCGCCACGGATAGTTGCTTGATGCTGCCAGTGGATTCCACGACTCGGGAGACCGTCCGACTGATTTCGTAATTTACGGTTTCATTCTTCGTCTGATTGGCGTTAGAACTCGTTTGAGCCGGCTCTTGAGCCGCCCCTTCCGGGACATTCGACTGGACACCCGGCACGCCACCGGATACACCGTTGACCCCATTAGCCTTTTCCTGACCTCGCTGTTCGCTTCGAACGACTTGACTATTCGGATCGTACTTCTCTTCAGTCGTTTCCACTTTGCGAAAGTCCAGAATACTAGACACCCGCACCACGGCTTTATTCACCCCGACGATTCGTTCCAACATCGATTGAATGCGTGTTTCGATATCCTTTTCAACCGTCCGCTGGTATTCCAGCTGCGATCCGGTAAGCCCCGCAGCATCGTCGCTTCCGGCTGCGGATGAAAGGAGCCGCCCATGTCCATCCACCACAGTGACATCCTTGACTTGCAGGCCTTCGACGCTGCTTGACACGAGATGAACGATCCCATTCACTTGTGTTTTGGCAAGAGCTTGTCCATTCCGCAATGACACGACAACGGAAGCACGCGCCCGATTCTCATCATTGGAGAACAAGCGCCGTTCCGGAGTGGCGAGGTGAACGCGGGCTCGTTCAATCTCCGGCATCTGCGCAATGGTCCGTGCCAACTCCCCTTGCAGCGCGCGCCGATAATTGAGCTTTTGGACGAAATCTGACATGCCGATCGACGATCGATCGAAGATTTCAAAACCCACTCCACCCCCATGGGGAATGCCCTGGGTGGCCAACTGCAATCTCAACTCATGGACTTGTGCACTGGGAACAAGGATGGTGTTGCCACCGCCGGTCGTCTCATACGGCACTTTCGTCTCTTTTAGCTTATCCACAATCCCCGAGGCATCTTCGGGGTTGAGATTCGTGAACAAGACCTGCATATCAGGTTGTTGGGTCCACAACGCAATGGCAATGAGACCGGCAATAGAACCGGCAAGCGCAACCAGAATGATCATGCGCTGATTGATGGAAAACTTAGATAGAATGGACAACTCTATGCCTCGCTACTAGAAAGGGGCCTATCAGGCCACGGAAAAACTACTCACTTGCGCTCCTCAAGCAGGATGCTCAAAAAGGCCAGACTTCACACCCGCCCAACCCCGGCGCGCCAAGACGCGCCGTTCCGCGAGCAAGCCCCCAGGGGAATCGAAACCGGAGGCGTACCCTCATGGGTACGTTGAGGATTTCGATGAGCCGAGAACGATGCTCGGCGGACTTTTTCAGCATCCTGCTATATCTGCATCCGCTGAATTTCTTCATACGCCGACACCAACTTATTTCTGATTTGCATCATCAACTGGAAAGACACATCGGCTTCCTGTAAGGCCACCATCGTCTGATGGATATTCTGTGTCTGGCCGGTCATCAATGCCTCGGTCGACTGGTTCGCTTCCAACTGGATATCGTTGGCCTTACTGATCGCGTGCTGCAGCGTATCCATAAATCCGGTTGAGGAAGCGCCACCGGCCACATGGGAGGCCGCGGCACTATCCACCAAAGGCACGGGTGGGAATGTAATGGCCTTGATCTGATCCACGACTACCTCCCGATCTCCAGCGCCTTATTCCACATGGCGCGGGTCGCGTTAATCGCTTGCACATTGGCTTCATAGGAACGGGATGCCCCCATCATGTTGACCATTTCTTCCATGACGTTGATGTTCGGCATCTTGACAAAGCCTTTCTTATCGGCGTCTGGATGGCGCGGATCATAGATCACCTGCCCGGGTCTTGTATCTTCTTTCACACGCAGCACCTTGACGCCATCGAGCGCGTGCGCCCCTGGCCCAGTCGACACCTGCCGAAACGTGCGTTGGAACGGGCTGGCGACCGGCGTAGATTGAAATACCACATCCCGACGCTTATACGGACCGCCTCCTGGCGTATGGGTCGATTGCGCATTTGCGAGATTGCTTGAGATCACGTTCAGCCGTTGCCGTTGTGCATCTAATGCGGTCACGGACACCATCATGCTGTCGGTCATGTCCATACATCCCCTCCTTGCTTTTCGGAATCAGCCATCAGCGTCTTACTGATCGTTGATCTTGAACACTTTTGGTTATCGCCCCTCGCGGATTGCACTCATCAGATGTCGAAACTGTATCGCCATAATCGACGCCGCACTGTTGTACTGCATGGCGTTATCCGACATTTTTGCCATCTCCAGCTCGATGTTGACCGAATTGGCATCCAAGGGCAGATCCCCTGCAGGCACGGCACCGAGCTTTCCCGTTACCTGTTGAAACGAATCTCCACGGGGACCGATATGGCGACCTTGAGTCACTGCCAGCGTCACAAGACCTCTTCCTCGCTGCGCGGCCTGCAAGGAATCCTGAAAATTGAGCTCGGTGGCGCGATAGCCCGGTGTTTCTTCGTTTGCGATGTTCGACGCAATCACCCGCTGCCTGGCTTGTCGCAAATCCAGCGTCCGATGGAGCAATTGCATAGTGCGATTAAAAATCGTCATGTGACGCCTCCTCTGGTTTCCCGTCTACCGATACCGCTGCAATCGAAATGCCATTATCGACATGCACAGGGACGCTATGCGGAAAAGCCTGCCGACAATCTCGTACGACTCCATCTGCCCACCGGCAAAACATGCCGGATATTTCTTGCCCACGCCTTGCTGGATAACCGAACTACGCGGAGGCCCGGCAATTGCCTCCCCGATACTCTCGGAGCTTATTCCGCAAGGTGCGAATGCTGATGCCCAATTCCTTCGCGGCATGCGTGCGATTTTCCCTCACTCGCGCCAGAGTTTGGAAAATCAGGTCCCGTTCCATTTCCCACAACGACCCATTTCCAGATGGTTCCGGCACAGATGAGACTGAGGCGGGAATCACCGGCTGGCCACCGGACTCCAGTAACACGTGGCCAGGAAGGATCGGGCCATTTCCGGCCAGCAGTACGGCACGCTCCACAACGTTCTCCAGTTCACGCACATTCCCTTTCCATCGTCTGTCCTGGAGCATCGCGTATGTCTCCGCCGACATCATCGGTGACGGAAGGCCATTGCGTGCCGCGGAGACCGTCACAAAATGCCTCGCGAGCAACGAAATATCGGCGGGCCGCTCCCGCAACGGAGGCACGGTAATGGGGAACACATTCAAACGATAATACAAATCTTCCCGAAACCGTCCCTGCTCCACTTCGTGGTAGAGCGAACGGTTTGTCGTGGCAATGACCCGGATATTCACTGAGACAGGCTCGCGACCTCCGACTCGATCCACCTCTCGCTCTTGAATCACACGGAGCAACTTGGCTTGTAGACCCATGTTCATTTCACTGATTTCATCCAGAAGCAACGTCCCGGTATGGGCCATCTCGAACTTACCGATTTTCTTCATGATGGCTCCGGTAAACGCTCCACGCTCATGGCCGAACAGTTCGCTTTCCAGAAGTCCGTCCGGCAAGGCTGCACAATTCACCGCAATAAACGGACGGTGTGCACGGGGGCTTCTGCTATGGATGAAACGGGCCAGCAATTCTTTCCCTGTGCCGCTTTCTCCATTAATAAGGACTGTCGCTTGACTCGCGGCAACCCCCTCAACCGTACTGAGCAGGCGGACCATGCCAGGGTCTTGCGTCAAGATAGACCGCTGATCGATCGGTGCAGGCGACGGCATTGAGGCATCCACGTCACGAGCCTTCAGGTTGGCGATCACTCGCTCAAGCAAATCGGTGGAGAATGGTTTGAGGATATAATCGCTCGCTCCGTATTTCATTGCCTCTACGGCCGTCTCCACCGTTCCGTAGGCGGTCATCAGCACCATCAACGTGTGTGGCGAACGACTCTTGATCTCTTTGATGAGATCCAGCCCGCCAAGACGCGGCATCTTCAGATCGGTCACCACCAACCAGGGTTTGTAGCGGCTGACACGTTCAACGGCATCGGCTCCATCGACTGCGCCCTGCACGTCAAAGCCCAAACGACGGACAGACTCCATTAAAGCGGTCCTCATGGATGAATCGTCATCGACGATCAACACTCGCTCGGCGTGCTCAGGAATATCCGCCGCCTGACCTCCTCTGTCCTGTTCGCTCATGCAGAGGCCTCCTCTTCAATAAAGTGGTCCGCGTCGATCATGATGGGTTTGTCGGCCTCACCTCCACAATCACGCGCAGTCAATGTTCGCCTCTCGGTGCGATTCTCTTCGCAAGGATGCGGGAACACCATCGTAAACGTCGTACCGCGCCCTTCCACGCTCTCCACATCGATCCGTCCCCGATGCCCTTCAATAATCGCGTGGACGATGGCCAACCCGAGCCCCGTTCCTTCGTCCC
Organism: Nitrospirota bacterium; assembly: GCA_039931295.1. Classification (GTDB taxonomy): domain Bacteria; phylum Nitrospirota; class Nitrospiria; order Nitrospirales; family Nitrospiraceae; genus Palsa-1315. Next base: position 58,535 of record JBDTSF010000159.1, read on the forward strand.
GTGTGGTGAAAAATGGATCGAATATTCTTGATCGCTGTACAGCTGGAATGCCGACTCCGGTATCTGAAACCGAAAGACGAAACGCCGCCCTTCCTGGCATCTGCTCCTCTGTGAGGGTTGCCGATAGGGTCAGCGTTCCGCCACCTGACATGGCATGGATACTGTTGAGAATTAGGTTCAGGAGCACTTGTTTCATTTGCCCCGCGTCGCACCACATCCGAGATGCATGAGGATTCACATCCAGACGAATGTCGATTGTGGTCTGTGCAACAGCATGGGCCGCCAGCGTCAACGCATCGACCATCAGTCCTTCCGTCTCATGCCACTCCCCATGTGAGCAATCGGGTTTGGTATAGAGCAAAAGATTGGTCAAGAGACGATTCATCATGTGAACAGACGATGAGATATGTTCCGCGTATCCACGCAGTGAAGGAAAGCCTTGCAAATCACGGCGCAACATCGAGGCAAACAGTTCGATACTGCCAAGGGGATTCCGAATTTCGTGAGCAATCCGCCCGACCATCTCACCCATGGCCGCCAGTCGATTGCGGCGCTGCAGCCGATCCTCCAGTTCTCGAACCGCCGTGACGTCCTGAATCAACAGCACACTTCCGGCATGACGCCCTTCGCTCGTGTGCAAGGCGCGTTGGGAGAGTGCCACGGCCGCGCCCTGTCGTGTCGTCAAGGGATAGACGTCACCGTCCAGCTGCGCTTCCTGGAGACAGGCGACTAGAGAACAGCCGACAATCTGCTCAGGAGGCAACCCGAGGAGTTGCTCACCGGCCTGGTTACAACGTGTGATCCTTCCCTCCGTATCCATGACGAGTAAACCCGTTGAAAGGGACTCCACAATCGCCGTCAAATGCTCCCGCAGTTCTTCATTCGCGCGCAAATTCCGGCCAAGCGCCTCGTTGCGGTCTGCCAGTTCTACATCAAGCTGCTCCAATCGGGTTGTCAACGTCTGATACGACTGTTGCAAGGTCACCGCGGCATCGTCGAAACTCCGAAACGCCTGGCACAATAAATCGCTATCAGTGCTCGCTGAGACAGGGTGTGCATTTATCACGTTATCGCCCCTCCTTCTCGATGGTCGATGTAAAACCTATCTGCATGGCACCAGCGGCACGATGGAATAGTGGATCATGAAACTCTGCGTCCTCAAACACGCCCGTCGGCTGGCCTTCTTTACGAGTCTTGGCCCCGGAGTTGAGCACGATCTGTACCTGTGCCCATTCGGCCTCAATGGGATCAGGTCTGGACGTCAGTACCTGTCGGTAAAGAGCCTCGGCACGTTCAGGCTTCTTCAGTTTCAACAGCAGGTCGGCATACAGCAGAAGATCCTGGGGCGCACGGAGTGCATTGTTCCTCAATGCGTCCTCAAATGCTGCGGCGGCCTCCTCTTGCTGCTGATCTTCTGCTAATGCCCGCGCAAGAGTCACATACATCCAACTATGCGCGGTATCACGAGAGTGCGCCCTCGTCCAGTGCCGCAGGACCCTGATGGCGCTCCTACGGTCTCCCTGCTCCAGCATGGCCGTCGTCAATTGGCGCGAGACTCCCGCAGACCGTACACTTTTTGGATACTGAAGACGGAAACTTTCGAATACGTTCCTGGCGGCTGCAGGATCGGACTGGTCCAAATAACTTTCTCCCAAGCCGACGAGCGCCGCCTCATGGAGCGAAACCACCTTCCGATTGCGCACCAATGTTTGATAGAGTCGTACGGCTTCAGGTGAAAAGCCCAGCCGGCGATGCGTGTCGGCCACCCCCAATAATGTCTGTGTGCCGATATAATGTTGCTCTGGAGTCCGCCCATGACTATGAAAGAGCGTGAGTACCTGAACATCGTTCTTTTTCTTGAGAGCCGCTTCCAACTGAGGTTTTAAGATAGCAGCCAGATGGAGCCCTGCCGCAGACGGCCAGGAATCCTGTGGAACGACACCCGCCCGACGAGTAACGTCTTGATACACCTGGATAGCTCGCGCGGGATCACCGCGCAATTCATAATGCTCCGCCAAGCGAACAAGCGCTTCGCTGCCGAGCATGTCATCCTGGTGCTTGATGGCAATGGCGGTATAAAGCCTTTCGCCTTTTGACGACTCCAAATAGGATATGCCGTTCCCTCGAATCATACCTTCCACTTTTTTATGCAAAAAACTCTCTCCTGCTGACGCCGCAACTTCCTGTTCCATCCGTGACAAGCGCATGCGGGCAACGACCGCTGCCGCCGTATCGGCGTACGCTGTCTGCGCGACGGTGTAAAAAAGCTCTGCCGGTGTTCGCAGACCAAGGCGGTTATGACTATCTCCAAGGCGGACGAGAACCGTTCCCGCATGTCGGTGCGAAGGAAAGAGGTTATACAGAAGCAGATCGATCTCACGGCCTCTTTTCAGCTCCTGATTGTCAAACAGCGCATCGCCATACTGCTGCAAGGCATCAGGATTATATTTCAGTATATTCGGCCAGCGCCGATACAAGAAATCGTACAGTGGTAATGCGTCTCGCTTGCGCTGCTGGGCATATAGGACCTTGGCCTGATCCAGTGTGGCCCTCACGACAAGACGATCGTCAATCGCACGTTCCCGCACCATATCGAAGACCCGCGCTGATTCTGCCAATCGCCTCAGTTCCCCAAGTGCGACACCCAATGCCAGCAATGTCCGATCCGCATCATGCCGGGGCAACTCGCGGGAAAGCGCATATTCATACGCGGCAACGGCGTCCTGGAGCCATCCCATTTCCGCATACAAGTCACCGATCCGCCAGTGTGCCCGGAATGCATTGGGATTCTTCGGGTATGAGCCAATGATGCCACGATAGAGCGTAAGCGCCTCTCTTCGTGCATGGTCCGAGGGGTTTTCGAGCAGAGTGAGTTCAGCTAAGAAGGCCTTCATGGGCGGGATCAGCGCACTGGAGGAATCGAGTGTGTCAAGCGCAGAAAATCCTGCGCGAGCCGCCGCATACTGCCCACGGGTAAAGGCCTTCACCGCTTCTTGGAATTGTGCGACACCCGGCCCCTCCATGGTTCGATCATAGATGGGCCCATCATCAGGCAATGCAATCCGTGGAGAGACTGTTCGCGAACTCCCTTCTGGAGATGTCGCCTCCGACGAGTACGGCGCAGCTGCACAGGCGACATGCCAGGCAGCACTCTGCGCGCACACGAACAGGGCCAACAAAATATATGTCACGCTTCTTCTCATAGACACAATCAGGTTCAGCAATTTCCATGCCCTTCAATTCGAGTGAATAACTGTGTGCCAGATGAGAGAACTTTCAACAGGCGCGCGATGTCGCACTTAAACTCGTCAAACATCCGACGCATCGCCACTGTGTCCGTCAATCGATTGACGAACGGGAGCGTGACGTTCATATTATTCAGAACGGTTCGTGGGATAATCGTCTGAACTCCGGGCAAGGAGCGAGCTGCACGGTGGGAGCGAGAAAATAGTCCGCGCTTTGTCTCTCGCCTGAAGATCGGGGAGTGAGGCGCGTCCAGACTATACGGCTAGAAGGCAGGACATCCCTGATTCTTCGGAGCGAACCCTTTTCGTTTCATCTTCTCAACTAAGGTTGTGCGGTTTACTTGGAGCAACTGCGCCGCCTTGCTCGTAATCCCATTGGCTTGTCGAAGCGCACCGACAATCAATCGATTCTCGAACTGTTCAATCTCTTGTGACAGATTTACCCCTTGATCGCTGAAGCTGATCACATGCGGTGCAATCTGTTCTGCCGTGACTGAACGGCGCTGGAGGCGCTCTGGCAGGTCTGAAACTTCGATCGTCCCCGATTGGCTCAACACCGCGAGGCGCTCAATCATGTTCTCCAATTCCCGAATATTTCCTGGCCAATGATAGTCCGTCAACCGAGCCATTGCATCCGGGGAACAGCCTGCCGCAGCAACCTGTTTGCCGTGATTCAATCGCCCCAAGAAATGGTTTACTAATTGCGGAATATCGCTTCGTCGTTCTCTCAGCGGTGGAACGGTGACTGGAATGACATTCAGGCGATAATACAGATCTTCCCGGAACCGCTTCTCCTGCACGGCCAACTCGAGATCCTGATTCGTAGCCGCAATGACACGAACATCCACATTGATCGTTCTCGTACCTCCCACCCGTTCAAACGACCGCTCTTGCAGCACCCGAAGCAACTTCACTTGTAACCCGAGGCTTAATTCACCAATTTCATCGAGGAAGATTGTCCCGCCATGCGCCAACTCGAAGCGGCCAATTCGCGCATGCGCTGCACCGGTAAACGCCCCCTTCTCATGTCCAAATAACTCAGATTCGAGTAGATTCTCAGGAATTGCACCACAATTGACCGGAACGAGCGGGCGGTCTTTCGTCTCACCATGGAAATGCAGCATCCGCGCGACTAACTCCTTCCCCGTTCCACTCTCTCCTTGGATCAGGACGGTGCTGTCGCAGTCTGCGACCTTCTCGACAAACTCGATGACACGCCGGATCGGTTCACTCGTGCCGACAAACTGCTTTAGCCGATAGTGCTCCCGGACGGCCTTCCGTGATGATTGTGCGGAATTCCGACAGCGCTGCACCTCCAAGGCTTTGTTGATCGAGGCGACAACGCCTTCGTTCTCAAATGGTTTTGTCAGAAAGTCGACGGCTCCGGCCTTCATGGCCTTGACGGCACAGTCAATTGAGCCATACCCGCTCATCATAATCCCGAGCACCTTGGAGTCGATCTGGAGGACACGCTCGAGGACCGCCACGCCATCGATATCAGGCAGTTTCAGGTCCACCATCATCACATGCACGGGAATTTCTTGGACCACACGAAGAGCCTCCTGCCCACTTCCGACAACCGTGACCCGATGGCCTTCCCGAGTCAGCAGTCGCCGAAGCAGGTTCTGTAGGCCTTCGTCGTCTTCGACCACAAGAATAGACAACACATTCATGCTGCATCCCCTCTATAAAGTTCTGGAATATGGGTCCGAAACAAGACGAGATGATAACCCCCGCACGATTGCACGATCGCCATAGCCGTTCGCATCACATCCCGCCGTCGTGAACATACGCATCGCTACTAAGCGTATAAGAGATTCATATATCGGAAAGTGCCTAATGGCCCTCATGATGCATAACATTTAAGCTCTATATATAGAGCCATAATACCCTGCAATATTAGACCATCAGATTCTATTATGACCTATCGTAAGGACTACACGCTTTAGGCAATAGCCTGACTTCACTCATGGGGACGTTTGCATCGATGCTCCTTTACGAAGACCAAGAGTGCTCTGCCAATGCGACAGACCATCGTGCGGACAATACGAGACCAGCGGGGCAAGCAAGAGGAATGAAGGTTCGAGGCTAGAAGTTCGAGGTTTCAGGAATTTTCGATTGTGGCGGTTACAAGACTTTACTAATCCTTACGGTAGCCAACTGATCGTTTCACTGATGTGGAATCGCGAATGAAAAGGGCCGCAGCCTGACCGCGCCGAGTCACCTTCATCTTCTGAAAAATGAACCGGACATAGTTTTTGACAGTCTTATCGCTCAGTTCAAGCGATGACCCGATCTCCTTATTCGTTTTACCCTCGGCGATAAGCGCAAGGACACGCTGTTGCTGAGCAGAGAGGGTCGTCCGTTGAGGCTCTAATGCCTGTTCTTTCTGCAATTGCATACGGGTCAAGGCAGGTTGAGTAATGGCCGGATCGAGAATCGACTGCCCTTGGGCCACAGCATGAATGGCGAGCAGTAGTCCCTCGGCATTTATTTGTTTCAATAGATAGCCAGACGCCCCACCAAAGACCGCCGCGAGGACTGCTTCATCGTCTTCATAGGAAGAGAGAAACAGGACACGCGTGGCAGGACAGCACTCTCTGATCGCGCGGCAGGCATCCACTCCGCTCCCACCGGACAATCGGACGTCCATCAAGACCACATCCGGCTTCAGGCGGCAGGATTCTGCTATCGCATCTTTCATGGTCGCTGCTTCACCGACCACAGCGATATCATCATATCGACCCAGTATCGTTCGCAATCCTTCTCGAGCGATTTCATGATCGTCTACGATCAGAACACTGATCGATTTTTCATCACGCTTGCGCAAGATATCCCTCTCGACTGAACATTGTTCAACAATACACCCAACTCGATCTATCGCATCACTACTTCAATACACTAGGGGAACGTTCAACAGTAGAGGGGACGTTGGTATTGTGGCAGGGAGACCAACGAGACAACAGACCGTGAAACGGATGAGAGAGGAACAGATAAAAGAGCCCTCAAGGAACACACCTCACGAGACGCCATTCACAGCATTGTTTTGGTACCATACTATTTCCCCATGTCTTTTTCAATAAGAACATCGGCGCCATGTGTGCCCGTCAGCAACATGGCTAGACATAAATCGAGTCGTGCCAAAAAGCTGACGCACGATGACTTACGTAAAGCTGCCATCTGTGAGCTGGACTGAAAAGCCTGACTATTCCACTCTCCGACTCACCGAGGGAACTTGTCAAGCATAGGCGCTCTTCTCGTTCGTCATTCAGAACAATTGATGAACCCATGATGAAGTCATTGAATAATTGAAGCCCACCAAAAACCGTCAGGTCCATGGATATCTTCCATTGCCCTGTCCACGACTCATGATCAAGGACCATAGGTCGCCGAATGCTGCAGAAGTGTTGAGGCGTCACACGGGTAAAGATTTCTAGGCATCCTACCGACAAGAGAGTGTACTCACCTATCGTGACCACCAATCGGCATCAGGGATCGACTCCAATATGGACAACGCGATACATACCCCTCACAACGTGGAAATGCCTGAACAGATCGAACAGGCCTTAGTCGAGCGGATCGATAAGGATCGAATCGAGCTTCCGGTCCTGCCGCAAGTCGCTGGCCGGGTTATGGCCCTGGCCCATGATCCCTCAGCGGATGCAGCCCGTTTGTCTGCCTTGATCCACCAAGACCAAGCCTTGGCTGCACATGTGTTACGGATAGCCAACTCGCCCGCCTATATGCCTCGGACTCCGATTGCCTCGCTCCAACATGCCGTGGCCATGCTCGGCGTGAATCAGCTGTCGGAGATCGCCGTCACGGTCTCTCTGAAGAGCGCGGCCGTCAAGATTCCAGGACATGAAGCGGACATCCGGCAGCTCTGGCAGCACGCGCTGGCCAGCGGAGCCTACGCGAAAGAGATCGCGCGCATGCGCCGCTATAACGTAGAAAGCGCCTACCTCTGCGGACTCCTGCATGCGGTGGGAAAGCCGGTCGTGCTCAAGACCGTCACGGCCATTGCCGCAGACCTACATGTCGCCCTTGGGCCAGATGGCATCCAGGCATTCCTTGACGGCTATCATGCTCGCGTAGGTAGCGTGATTGCAGTTGCATGGGCCTTACCCCCACAGGTGGCTGAGGCCATCGCCTACTATGGGGTCTATGAACACACACCTACACACCGCCAGGAGGCGATGATGACCTGTCTGGCCGACCGGTTGGCCACCTACCTACTCGTTCCCGATTCCTACGATGACAGCACACTTCGTGACCATAGCGTCTTTGCCGATCTCAATCTTTACCCCAATGACGTCGACACCTTGCTCAGCTTGAAAGAGAAAATCCTCTCTCTCGTGGACACGATGGCACAATGAGTACAGTGCTTCACTATGACATTGTCGTGATCGGAAGCGGTCCAGCCGGCCAAAAGGCTGCCATCCAAGGCGCCAAAGCAGGCAAGCACGTTGCGGTGATCGAACGTGAGATAGGTGTCGGGGGAGGCTGTGTATACCGGGGAACGATCCCGAGCAAAACGCTTCGCGAGAGTGCACTGCAACTGGACCGGATGAAACGATCTGCAATTACGCCGAATGCTGCAATCCCTTCGAACATCTTGGTCGCCACACTGATGCAACGCTTGGACGAGGTCGTCACATCACATGGCGACTATATGATGAACCAGTTGACACGCAATGGCGTCACGTTGTTCCATGGCCGCGCCCAGTTCCGCTCCGATAGCCTGATTGAAATGCTCACGATCGACGGCATGAAACAAACCCTCAGCGCTGACACGATCATCATTGCCACAGGATCGCGGCCTCGCGCCCCGGTCGACATTCCAATCGACCATGAACATATTCTCGACAGTGATTCAATTCTTTCTATGATTTACTTGCCACGTTCCCTGACGGTATTGGGCGGGGGCATCATTGCGTTGGAATATGCATCAATCTTTGCCGCGCTCGGCGTACAGGTCACAATCATCGATCGGGCTGATCGTCCCCTTCAATTTTTCGATGCGGAACTCGTTCGCATGTTTGTGCAAAGCTTTGAGCAAGCTGGCGGTCGCTACAGCGGGAAACAGGCCATCAAAGACGTCCGGTGGGATGGAATCTCTCAGGTCGTGACGACACTCCAGGACGGGCAGGTATTCACAGGCGATAAAATGCTCGTGGCCTTGGGGCGACAGGCAAATATTGAAGATCTCAATCTCAGCACGACCGGCTTGATCGTCACTGAAAAGGGAACGCTGGCCGTCAATGAACATTGCCAGACGGCCATTCCCAATATTTACGGTGTCGGCGATCTCATCGGTCCCCCCGGTCTAGCTTCCTCGGCCATGGAACAAGGCCGCCGGGCTGTATGCCATGCCCTGGGTCTCCCTGTGGGGCAATCAGCCGACATCATTCCGACCGGAGTGTATACCATTCCAGAGATGGCCAGTATCGGACTGGATGAAGCAGCAGGCCTAAAACGGTATCGAGAGGTCATGATTGGCCGAGCAAAATTTAACGAGATCGCCCGGGGCCAGATCTCAGATATTCGCGACGGCTTACTGAAGATGGTGGCCGATCCAACAGGCGAATACCTCCTCGGTGTTCAGATTATCGGAGAAGGCGCGACGGAATTAATTCATCTCGGCCAGATGGCGCTTCAACATGGGGCCACAGTTGACTCATTTGTCGAGAACATCTTCAATTTCCCTACCCTCGCTGAAACCTACCGCGTCGCAGCGTTGGATATCGTTGGTCAGCGCCAACGACGCCTCAGCTCAATCGCCGCATAAATTCAGGCGCTGAGCGTGCTCCCGTACGCGGATAGTCAGCCGCGGGCACGCGCTCCACAGGCTGGCATCGCACATCGTCCAATATTTCGAGTTTCCCTGCCACCTGGGCCACCGGCCAACCAAACTTTCCAGGCAGGTATCCCCGCCCTGACTCAACCTGGATCGACTCACCGCGCCTTGTTGCTGCCCTGATAACCTCCAAGGTGAGGACTTTGCTCAGAATCTCATCTTGAGTTATAACTCCAAGTGCAACCGTACCAGCCCTCAAGAGGTGGCCTGGCCTGGTTCCTAACTGCGTCAACTTTCTCACTCACCCGCCCGACCTCAGTCGCGTTGGAGCGCAACCTTTCCCCAAGCGGCCGCTGCTTCATCGTGAGAGTTACGCTGTAAACACAGGGGGCCAACCAGACCACCCTTCCCCTGCTACTCCGTCGATTTCTTGGCCTCAGCGGCCCGCTGCTCAGCTGACTGCCCCAACACACTTTCGGTCTGGCGGGCCTGATCCATCGGAGTCTGTATCGCATCCACCGCAGCCTGCCCTGCTGCCTGCGTCGCCGCACTGCCGGACCCAGCCGCAGCCTTCGTCTTCTCTATCGGCGTCTCCTGATTACAGCCGAATAGCCCCATCACCGCCAGCAACCCTACAAAGAATAGAAAACCGCCTTTAGATTTCTTCATCGCAATCTCCTCAGGCCATAGTTCAACATTCAACCACGCAGGATGCTCAAAAAGGCTGTCAGCAAGGCCGCAGCGAGTGAAGCACCGGAGGCGTAGCCGCTGGGCTACGTTGAGGATGCTTTCGAGGCGAGAACGCCGCTGGCGGGATTTTTCAGCATCCTGCCACACACAATCGTACCCGCGAGGAAGAGAACCGACAAGCAATTGCTAAAACTGTTTCTTTGATCGCCGAGCTTGTCTCCGTTATAATCGCGGCACGAGCCCGGATTATTCACGAGAGTTCGTCACGAAACCGCTGAGACGCCACGCGAGACGGGTGCGCGGATCCACGAAGGAGGGAGGCATACTGGAGACAGTATGTTGACCGACTGAGCGGCGAGCCCACCCGCCGCCAGGCCTGTCGTAGCAGCGTATCGGCGGTTGCAGTAGAAGTCTTCGTGAATATTCCGGGCTAAACAGGAGAACTCTATGGCCACCGCCAATCAGCAACACCAACTGCAGCTTCGCCAACTCGCCGAGCTCCTACTGGCCGTCGCAGGAGAATCCGTGACCGTCATGAAACGGAACGCCCCGGAGCGAGCGTTGAAATTGAAACGACACGATGAGTGGGATATCTACCTTGAGTTTCTCAAGGTCATGTTTAATCTGACCGACCGACTCTCCGCGTTGTATCTACCGATCAAAACACAGCCTCAATTCATGGATAGTCTCGAGGACGCGGTCACCGTGCAGTTGAAAAATGTCCTGGAGCCGGCATTCGGTTCCGGCGCCGACCAAATGGAAGTGATGCTCACCGTCGGGGCGGCGGTGGCAGAGAGTCGGCAGACCTATGAGCGGTACCGATTCCTCGTCACCGAGCAGAACCCTGTGAAGGACGAGATGTTGAAAGACTTTGGCGGACGCGTCGCCGACTCGATGGGAATCGCAGGAAATGCGCAGGTGTCCTCCGCCGCATCGCTCTGTGCGAGCGCCGTCATTCCGGCCATCAAAGCCATTCTGGCCGGAGATCCCCCACCAGTTGCCGCAGTCGGAGCTGCCACATCCGTGGCAACCCATCTGCCGTCAGCGCCGCCACAACTTACCCCGGTACCAGATCCTCAAGGTCCGACGGGGGCCGAGATTACGTTGGTGAGCGTGATGTCGACTGTCGCCGGAGAAGAAGTGGAAACCAGGTGGGGGCTACACCCTCGATTTCGGCAAGATCTTCCTCCGGAAGATATCCAACGAATCGCCAAACTGATGAATCGAGTGGCGAAAATACTTGGCGAACGATATGCTTCCGTGGCATTCTCGGACGAATGGACGTCCTGGCATAGGGCCGGTCATGCGTGAGCCGATCAGGATGCTGAAAAAGTCCGCCAACGTCGTTATCGCATCGTTCAGATCCTCAACGGGGACCCAGCCGCCTCACCACTCGGCGGCGCGCACAGACGTGGTGCTCCTTATTCGTCGCACCGTGCGCCCCAGAGGGTACGCCTCCGGTCTTCACTCGCTGCGGCCTTGCTGGACAGCCTTTTTGAGCATCCTGTAGGCCGACCCCTGACAACACCAACTTCGATACCAGTAACGAGGAGGTTAAGTGGATATCCCTCAGACAGCAGATACATCGCCACAAGCCATTCCCTCCGGGCTCTCACGTCTCAAGGAATTGGCGCAGAATCTTTGGTGGAGTTGGACTCCGGAAGCCCGCCGGCTGTTCGAACACATCGATCCAACTCTCTGGGTATTGACCCACCACAACCCTGTCGAACTACTAGCTAAAGTCAGGCCGGACCGACTCATGCATCTTGCCGAAGATCCTTCGTATGTGAGGCTCTATTCTGCCGCCCTCAAGATGTTCGACGAGTACCGTCAGAACGGACACAGTTGGTTTAAAACACAGCACAGCGATTTGAAATCTCCCACCATCGCCTACTTCTCTGCTGAATTTGGTCTGCACCGGTCAATTCCCATCTATAGCGGGGGCCTGGGCATTCTCGCCGGAGACCATTGCAAGGAAGCCAGCGATCTCGGTGTGCCCCTGGTCGGAATAGGATTCATGTACCCGCAAGGATATTTCCGGCAACGGATCACGCCAGAGGGTTGGCAGGAAGCAGCCTACGCCCCATTCAATCAAGCAGAGTCGCCGATTCATCCAGCCCTCACCCCATCAGGAGACCCGTGTAGGCTGACGGTCGAAATCGGTAGCCGGGTCGTGGCGGCAGCGGTCTGGAAAGTCCTCGTCGGGCGGGTGACCCTCTATCTCATCGATACAGACGTCCCCGAGAACAGTCCTGAAAATCGAGCACTGTCAGCTCGACTATATGGCGGCGACCAGGAGATGCGCCTCTGTCAGGAATATCTGTTGGGTATCGGCGGTGTCCGTATGCTTCGTGCCTTGGGCATTGCCCCAACCGTCTGGCATGCCAATGAGGGCCACTCCGCCTTCCTTACCTTGGAACGCATACGCGAACTCATCCAGAAGGGATCGACCCACGCGGACGCCTGCGAAGCGGTTCGCCAGAGCACGGTGTTTACCACCCATACACCGGTGCCGGCTGGCCACGATGTATTTCCCCATCATCTCATGGACCAGTACTTTACCGGCTATTGGGAACAGTTGGGTCTCTCGCGGGAAGATTTTCTTCGCCTGGGAGATACCCCTGAATCCCAGGGGCACGGCTTCAACATGACGGCACTCGCCATCCGGTTAGCCGCCCATGTGAACGGGGTCAGTCGTGAACATGGGCAGGTCTCGCGAGAGATGTGGCGCCATCTGTGGCCCGGCCTTCCGATCGAACAAGTCCCGATCCGCAGCGTGACCAACGGCATCCATGCACCGACGTGGATTGCACCGGAACTCAACCAATTATATGGCAAATATCTCGGCCCAGAATGGGCGGAGAAATGCGATGACACGGCCATGTGGCAACGAGTTTCGGATATTCCCGACCAGGAACTCTGGACCGTACGCCAAACCATGAAACGCAAACTCATGAGCTTTATTCGAGAACGCGCCAGGAGCGGCTGGATGCAGGGGCATCTCCAAGCCTCGCAGGTCATCACGCGAGGCACGCTGCTCGACCCCGAAGCCCTCACCATCGGCTTCGCCAGGCGCTTTGCCACCTACAAGCGGGCGACCTTGTTGTTCCGCGATCTCGAACGGCTGAAACGGTTGCTCCATAACCAGTGGCGCCCCGTCCAATTGATCTTTGCCGGCAAGGCCCACCCGGCTGATGAACCAGGCCGCTACTTCATTCATGAAGTATTGCGCTTTTGCGACGATCATAAGTTGGGTGGCCATGTGGCGTTCCTGGAGAATTACGATATGCACATGGCGAAGTTCCTCGTCCAAGGAGTCGACATTTGGCTCAACACCCCGCGTTTTCCCTTGGAGGCGAGCGGAACGAGCGGCCAAAAAGCGGCGCTCAACGGCGTCATGAACCTGAGCGTCCTTGATGGATGGTGGAAAGAAGGCTACAACGGCGCCAACGGATGGGGCATTGAACCCTTGGTCGGGAACCAGGACATTCAGGCCCAGGATGAGCATGACGCCCAACAGCTCTACCGCATGTTGGAACAAGAAGCCATCCCCCTTTATTATCGGCGAGACCTCGACGGGATCCCCCGCGGCTGGTTGCAGCTCATGAAAGAAAACCTTCGGACCAACGCACCCCGCTTCTGCACCAAACGGATGGTCAAGGAGTATGTCGACAATCTATACGCACCGGCCATGGTCCGTGCACCCTCAACATGGTAACCAGCGATTCGTGAGACGTGAAACGTTAGACGTGAAACGTGACAGCGGGAATGGACTCGGTCGTTATACATGTCACCTTTCCCGTTTCACCTTTCACGTGGGTGAGAGACCCCGTCGCGACAGCACCACACGTCTGCTGCTCCTCCTACTGCTCACCCTCGGAAGCATCGCCGTCAGCCTGCCACCGGCTATAGCAGCCGCGCCTACGGCGCCGACCGGCTCAACCCTCGAACGTGAGGCCAGAACCGCATTCAACCGCGCCGAATACGACCACGTCTTACAGTTCTGGTATTCGATTCCGCCCGAAACCACAGCATCCAAGCCGCTCATCCGCCTCGCCTTCCAGAGCGCGCTCAAGCTGGGGCGGCCAGAAGAAGCTCTCACGCTCTATCAGCGGCTCATTCCTACGGGTCAGCCGGACGATCCCGCCCTGCTACGCCCCTTGGCCCTCAGCTTTCTCACCAGCCATGTCCGCGACACACAAGAACATGTGCGGATCGAGGCCTTTACGATCCTGGCTGAACTCGGCCTCTCAGACATACAGGCAATCCTGGAAGATGGCCTCCTCGATGCGTCGGTCCTCGTGCGTGCTCGTGCCGCAGACGCCATCGGTAAAGCCGGACTCGCAGGGAAGTCCGGCCCTTTGCGACGCGCGCTGAGCGATGCCACGCCACCTGTGCGAATTGCCGCCATGAACGCGCTCAGTGAAGCCAACGTCACCGACATCATGCCCTACCTCATCGACGTCGCAAGAAGAGACGACGAGCCGGAAGGTGTGTTCGCCTCTGCGGCGCTGTACAGGCTTGGTAAACAGGATATGCTGACCGACATTACCGGAGCAGCGACACTTCCCGAACCCGATGTCCGCATGGCAGCGTTGGGAGTCTTAGGGCGCTTGAAGCACCCATCGAGTCTGTCGGTCCTGAGCCAGGGTGTGTATGATCCAGAACCATCGGTCCGAGCGTTCGCCGCCGGTGCCTTGGGAGACTACGGACAAGCCGGTGGTGTGGCTCCGCTCACCCATGCGCTCGGAGACGACATTGCGCGCGTGCGTGCCGTCGCAGCCCAAAGTCTTGGACGGCTGGGTATTCGAGAGAATCATCCGTTGCTGCGAGCGCTTACGCGCGATACCAGTATGCAGGTACGGGCCAGCGCGGCTGAAGGGCTGCTGAGGTTAGGCGATACGTCGGCCATTGCGCTCGCCGCAGACTTGGCCAAGCATCCGGACCCCTCGATCCGAACAGCGGCCGCCCATGCACTGGGAGCGACCGTTGACAAAGAAGCCGTGACAATCTTGCAGACACTTCTGCAAGACAAACAGCCACAACCACGTCTTTTTGCCGCGAAAGCTTTAAGCACAACCGGCGCACCAGTGATGCCGTTGCTCAAAATAGCCTTGCAAGACTCGGATGTCGCCGTCAGACTTGCTGCAGCAGGAAGTCTGCTCCAACAACTCCGCCGTTCTATGCCCGCTCCCAAAATGCGTCAGCCCAAGAAATAATGTCATGTGGAAGTTTCTTGCCATTCTAATCCTGACTGCCGCATCGTTCGGTCTTGGATTTTACTTCGGCCAACGTCCCGTCGGCACGTTGCAACACACGGTCTCAAACCTACAACAGTCGCTCAAAGACACGTCCCGCAATATCCTCGATATGACGATGGGAATCGAAAGAGACCTGCGCAGGCGGCAAGGACTGCTCGACGCCAAGTCACGGGTGGTGCAAGCGAAGTCGGAACTGTTCGATAAACATCTTGAGGAAGCGGCCAAACAACTCGGCGAGGCAGCCGACATGCTGGATAATGCCACGAGGGGCGCGAAGCAGGATGAATCGATTCTCGCCATGCGGGCACTGACCGGAACGCTTCGAGAAATGCGACTGGATGTGTCGATGGGAAAACCGGTGTCGATCAAGAAGCTCGACGAGATTCAGAGGGAGGTCGACCGGCAGCTGAACAAGTAACGGACGTGAAAGGTGAAAGGTGAAAGGTGAAAGGTTTCGGAGGAGGGCTCCGGACAGTTCACGTTTCACCTTTCACATCTTACTTTTTACGACTTCGCGGTTGCAGGATGCTCAAAAAGGCCGTTCAGCGAGGCCGCAGGTGAATCGAAACCGGAGGCGTACCCTCAGGGGTACGTTGAGGATTTCGATGAGCCGAGAACGAAGCTGGCGGGCTTTTTCAGCATCCTGTTACGTGGCGGCAGGCTGCTTCTTCCACTTGGCAAGAATCCGCTCCACACGCATCCGAACGACCATATCCGGATCTTTCATCAATGGCTTGATCGCCTCGCGGCCCCGGTTGTCGCCGATCGCCTCGAGCGCTGCCGCAGAGGTCAATCGTGTAAACCAATCGCTGTCGGAGAGCATGTCGATAAGCGGGTCGATCGCCTCAGCATGTTTGATCCGCCCTAAGGCCAACACCGCTTGCTTCCGAACATTCTCATCTTTGTCTTTCAACGCGGCGACCAATCGCGGCAACGCCGGTTGGCCCAGGTCAACCAACGCGTTGAGCGCATCGTCTTTAAATTCGTCATTCCGCAGCTGCAGCATGAGCGGATCCAGCACACGCTCGTCGCGAATCTTCCCTAGCGCAGCAATCGCATACTTCCGCACATCCCAATCGCGGAGCAGCTTGACCAACAGTTCGACGGCTGGAGAGCCGATCTGCCCCAATCCCTCGATGGCCACTTCCCGGACTTGCCAGTCGCCGTCGCGCAAGGCACGACCCAGCGGCTCCACACAACGCTCATCGCCCATTTCCCCGAGCGTGATGGCGGCCTCGCGACGAACCACCCAGTCGGAATCCTTGAGCAGATCAATCTGGATCTCGATCTCGTCCTTGACCTTCTCTTCTTCAAGGACGACTTGCTCGGTCGATTCCGCTGTCGGCTCAACCGGTACCGGCTGTTCTCCTGTGAACTCCGCCGCCACCTGATCAGTCAAAGCATCGGTCACCGTGTCTGCAACAGCAGGGGCCGCACGCGCTTCTGTGGGTTGTGAGGGTTCCATTCGGTCTACCTTACCCCGGACTATTCATGAATAACCCAGGTAACGATTCATTAGTCCGCCAACTGCCAGGCAGGAAATCTACTTCGTGGCAGGAGCGGCCGTTTTCTTGCTCGTAGCATTTTTCTTGCGCAGCGCGACCGCACGCCGTTTTCGTTGTGTCCGCCGCAGCCGCTTCTGTAACGATCGAAGGGCTTCGTCTTCTTTAGCACTCTTGTTCTCAGCCACTTTCGCCGCGACCTTCTTTTTCAGTCTGGTTTCGTCCGATTCACCTGCCGTTTTTTTCGCCATCCGGATTCGGGCCTCCCTCATCTACCTCGTTGATCACATTGACTGTCGGCTCAGAGCGTGAACCGTCAGTCTAGTAGAGAGATTCACAGCCTGTCAACCGGAGCTTTGGCTACACGGAACGTTTCTTTTTTTTCTAGCGGAACAGGAGGGATGCCTACGACTTACACAGATTCCGTCCCACAATGGCACATCAACGGCAGCCACCCCATTGTGAATTGACACCCCAGCCCCCTCGTCTCTAAAATGCCAAGATGATGAACGAACGTTTCCTCAAAGCCTGCCGGCGTGAGCCGGTTGATTGTACACCAGTCTGGTTCATGCGCCAGGCTGGCCGGTATATGGCAGAATATCGTGCGCTCCGCGCGAAGCATTCGATCCTCGATCTGTGCAAGACTCCTGAGCTGGCCGCCCAGGTCACGCTCCAGCCGATTGATCGCTTTCCGCTCGATGCGGCTATCATTTTCGCCGACATCTTGTTACCCCTTGAGCCTATGGGACTCAGCCTGGAGTTTGCGGCAGGCGAGGGGCCGGTCATCCACAATCCGGTGCGGGACCAAGCGGCTGTGGACCGGCTCAACGTTATCGACGGCGGTGAACTCGACTACGTGGCTGAAGCCATCCGTCAAGCTCGACGTGCCCTGAATGGACGGGTGCCGCTGATTGGATTCGCCGGGGCACCGTTTACACTCGCCAGTTATGCGATCGAAGGTGGAAGCTCGCGAAACTATCTCCTGACCAAACAACTGATGTATTGCGAGCCGAAGGCCTGGCACCAACTCATGGACAAGTTCGCGCGGGTTATCACCGGCTATTTGCGGCGACAAATCAAGGCCGGCGCACAGGCCGTTCAATTATTCGATAGTTGGGTGGGCTGTCTCTCGGTCGGCGACTATGTCGAATATGTGATGCCGCACGTCCAGCTGATTTTTGAGGGGCTGAAGCACGAAGGCGTGCCGATGATTCACTTTGGCACAGGCACCTCAGCCATGTTGCCTCAGATGCGGGAAGCGGGCGGGGATGTCATCGGAGTCGACTGGCGCATCCATCTCGATGAGGCCTGGGCAACAGTAGGGCATGACGTGGCCGTGCAGGGCAATCTCGACCCCCTCACGTTGTTTGCCCCATTGCATGAAATCGAGCGGCGCGTGGAAGATATTCTGCGCAGAGCCGGGGGACGCCCAGGACATATCTTTAATTTGGGCCATGGAATCTTGCCGACGACTCCAGTAGAACATGTGGCCGCGACCATCGACATGGTGCATAAGCTGAGTCAACGCTAGGTCCGACAACATACCACGCATGGTGAATCATTCTGTTTTACTCGCCGACACGTTGATGACTGTACTGGGCACACACGAATCATCTCGCTACAGTACCTTGTGACCAATCTTCGAACAGTCGCCGTTATCGGTGGAGGAATCTCCGGGCTTTCTACAGCCTTAGCCCTTC
>JBDTSF010000160.1:0-8803 GCA_039931295.1 Nitrospirota bacterium
AAGCACGCCGCTAGAGCATCTTGCTCTTGAATCCCCAGCGTGGATTTATTGAAGAATCCCTACACCCCCTTGTAGGGATTGGACGACATTACAGTTATTCATGCGCAATCCTAGCGAAGAGCCTATCTGACCATGAGCTCATGGCAGGATAAGAAAATCGCATCAGATGTACCGGCCAGGAAAGACGGATATGCAGAGAGTCGACCGTTCACATCGTGGGAAAGATGCGGACTAGCGCTTGGCTTCCGTAAGATCACCCTCCTCTTCCAGCTCTTCAAACTCAGCTTCGGCTTTAGCCTTTAATGTTGAGGGGTGGAGGCCATATTTTTTGAGCATTTTATAGAAGTCCGCCCGATAGCGTCCGGCAAATTGGGCCGCGCGAGAGATATTGCCGCCGGTGAGCTGTAGAACATTCTTCAGATAGGTTTTCTCAAACTCTTCCTTCGCTTCAGTCAACGGTTTCATTGGCGAGTCCGGGGATGTCGCCATCGCAGGCAGGAGATCCGGGGTAATCATGTCTTGCCGCGTCATGACAGTGGCCTTTTCAATGACATTTTCTAACTCACGAACGTTTCCAGGCCAGGGATGTGCCACTAATCGATTGAGCGCGGCCGGCGTAAAACCGCGCAGCTCTTTATTCGCCCGCTTCGCACTCGCAGTCAGGAAATGCTGCGCCAGCAAGGGAATATCGTCAGGGCGTTCACGAAGCGGAGGGATAAACAGTGGGACGACGGAGATGCGATAGTACAGATCGTTCCGGAATGCCCCGCTCTTGACCGCTTCACCAAGATCTTTATTGGTCGCCGTAATAATCCGCACGTCTATCTTCGTTGAGAGTTCAGAGCCCACTTCTCGGACTTCCCGTTCCTGCACGGCCCGCAACAGCTTGACCTGCATCGAGAGTGGCATTTCGCCGATCTCGTCGAGAAAGAGCGTGCCGCCATTGGCACTTTGAAACAGACCTCGCTTCGAGGCGTGGGCGTTGGTAAAGGCCCCGCGCACATGACCAAAGAGTTCTGATTCGAAGAGTGTTTCGGGAATGGCTGCGCAATTAAGGGCGACAAACGGTCCTTTACTCCGTCGGCTGTTCGAATGGATCACGCGCGCGAACACTTCCTTGCCGGTCCCGGTTTCTCCGAAGAGAAGAATGGTCGCGTCGGAGTCTGCCACCTGCACCACTTGCTGGAGTAAGCGCTGCATCGCAGGACTTCGCGCCACGATGTTATCCATGCCGTACAACTCGTTGACGAGAGACTTGAGTCGCTGAATCTCGCCTCTCATCCGTTGAGGAGAAAGCCCTTCTTCAATCTTGGCCTTGAGTTCCTTGTCATCGAACGGCTTCGTGAGATATCCGAACGCTCCACGCTGCATCGCTTCCACGGCATTGGGAATACTCCCGTGAGCGGTCAGGATGATAATCGGGAGGCCTGGATACATCCGCAACAGTTCTTCAGTCACATCCAATCCATCTTCATTCCCAAGGCGAAGGTCGGTAATGGCAAGATCGAACCGGGTATTCTTCGCCACCGCAAGAGCGTCGCGGCCAGTCGTACAGCCTGTGACAGCAAAACCCATCGCGGTCAATCGCATTTTCACAAGATGTAACAATCCCTCCTCATCGTCGACTACGAGAATATGTTCTTTTTCCATGAAGTCCCTTCTATGGTGCTGAGGGTTCCGGCGCAGTCGAAGGGGGAACAACCGTCATTGAAGGACGGATGGGGCGAACCTTATCCCTCGTTTCCTGGTCGATCCGCTTCAGCGCCTCCAATTGGTTTGTCAATTCCTCTATTTTTCTATCTCGATCCATCAGTTGCTTATGCATGGACAGTACCGTGCCTGTATCAGTTTGGCCTTTCGTGATATCCTTTTTCACGCTACCCACATCTCCCTTCCGTTCACGCTCAGCGAGATCACGCTGGAGATTTTCCAGGGATTGGGAGTCCGCATCCTTTATCGCTCTCAACTGCTGGATGATTCCTTCTTTATACAACACATCTTGCATCAGTCCTACAAGCAAGTCTCGCACCAGCTGATCTGAAGCTTGTGCCAAGATAGCCTGACTTTCCGAAATGGCTGGGGCTGCCATGACCGATTGAAACCACGATTGTTTAACGGGTGCCGCGTGACGCTCGAGGAGATCGATCCAGAGTTTGCTAGCAAATGCGAGCTGAGTCTGGGGCGCAACGGCGATCACTTTCTCAAAATACTTCGAGGCGCTATCACGACTTTCGTACAACCCCAGCAACGCGCGGATAAAGTAGGAATAGTCGCAGGAATTGTGCTCGGCACATCTCTGAGCAAGGGCCTCCTGTTTTTTGGCTAATACACGGAGCGATTGCGCCTCCCCTGCTTCTACGAGGAAATATGGCTGCGAAAACTGAGGGGCTGGAGACCATGCGGCGCATCCTGCCAGAGAAAAAAGACAGGACACGACTGCCAGGACAAAGCCTCTGTAGACAAAGACAACCTTCATACCGACTCTCCTGGCTTCATGAGGGGTAAGGTAAATCGTACGGTCGTTCCCTTCTTGGCTTCGCTTTCGATCCAAATCCGTCCTCCATGCGCTTCGACCACATTCTTTGCCAGTGCCAACCCAAGGCCGCTCCCTGGTGCGGCCTGCTTGGCCTTAGTACGCCCTTGATAGAAGCGCTCAAAAATATAGGGCAGGTCTTCAGCCAGAATGCCGGGCCCTCCATCAGTCACACTCACCTCGAGAGTTCCCACACTCGGATCCGGCTTCATCACAACTTTGACGATGCCCCCCTCTGAGCTGAATTTCAAGGCATTTGAGAGTAAATTGTCGAGCACTTGCTCAACTCGAAACACATCGGCCTTGACCCACACGTGTCGTCCAGGCGTTTCCAGCAACAGCTGCACATGCTTGGCATCGGCAAGGAGTTGAACTTTGTTGACTGATATATCTGCGACCCGCTTGATATCCATGGGAACGATTCGATACTCCATCATCCCGGCATTCATCTTTGACAGATCCAGAATGGTGGAAATGAGCGTGATGAGTCGGCGGCTGCTGTCTGCCATAATGCGCAAGGTCGTGCGCTGTTCTTGTACCAACGGGCCAGGAATTTCATCCAACAGTAAATGGGTGCCCTCTTGGATTGAGGCCATGGGCGTGCGTAGCTCATGGGAAACATGGGCAAGAAACTCCTCCTTCATATCATCCAACTCTTGGAGTTTCGTACCCATTCGATTGACCGCATCAACGAGGTCTCGTAACTCGCTAGGGGCTCGAATATTCAGTGGGGTGCGGAAATTACCCTGCCCGATCTGTTTGATATGGCTCTGCAATTGCCGAAGCGGCCGTAGGATCGAATAGCTCGCAAAGCCGGCGAGCGTAATCCCGAATACAAGTGCAAGCAGAACCAGCTGTTCGGTCACTGCCTCCGCTTGGGCGGAACTTTCCCGTGACCGGCTCACTCCGACGCTGATGCCCGACTCATGAAGACTAATCAACTCTTGGAGCCTGGCGCTGATGCGCTCCATCAAGGCGTCTCGTCGACCTTCATAGCTACCAGACAGAGGCGCTGGAGGCGAGGCCTTCCTCTCCAGTTTTTCATGGAGCATCGCGAGTCGTTCTTGATGCATGTGCTTAATATTATTAAGTAGTTCACTACCTTTTGGCGTCAGTTCCTGCGCTTCCAGGGACTGGAGGCCACGATGAAACTCTTCAACTTCTTCATCGAAATGTCGTAAGAATGTGGCATCGCGTACGACCAGATACTTTTTTTCACTATTCAGCTGAGCATAGAGTACTGTGAGCAAGTGCTTAGCCGATTCGATCGCCGGGTAATGGAACGTGACCATATTGGCACTCAAGATGCTCAGTTGACGTAGTTGAAATAAGGCATACAAATTCACCCCTGCCATCACCACGATGATGACGAGGGAGGTCAGAATAATCCGCCAAAAGACAGACACTCGCACGAAAGAGACTCTTTCTCGCCTTTACGCAGCGGCTGTATGCAATTCCATACACTATTCCAGTTGGCTACTCAAGGGTCTAGCCCGCAAACCCGCTCTTGCGTCATTCGTGCTTCTGGGAAACGAGGGCTCCAGGAAAGGTTGAGTAATGCCAAGAGAAAAGGCACAACCTTTTATTTCTTTCGCCCGAATCTTCTCTACTTGAATGGCGAGACAAATCGACGTTGCCGGCGTGACCCACCATGTAAAGAGGCAAAGAGATGGCCACGAAACAACAGCATAGCTACGGCAAGCGGGGGGGTGAGTAGTAGCCCAATATACCAGCTGATCGAAGAAGGGATACCCGCATAGTCCAGCCAACCTCCGAGAATCGTGAACGGCAGTACAAGGACTTGGGAAAAATCCAAACCGGCGCCTCGCCCTACTCGACTGGAGAGAGAAAAAAATGATTGCGGTCCTGAGGGTGAGAGGACGATCGGAATCAGGATCAATGCAAATGGAAGAAACCATTCAATCCAATTCTCAAGGATGAACGCATAGGAGGTCTTCAATACTTCAAGCGGTGAATCATGCCGGACTTGATAGATAATTTCAGGCGCGGGGTTCAGCAAGAGAAAGATGAGCAGGAGCGCTGCGTACGATAAGAGTTGCCCAAACGGGTTTGCCTGGATGCTCATGTCGAGTGCCATGAGCGGCAGCCAGAGAATGAATCCAATGCCGATGACATCCCAAAAATAGTGACCGATACTGCCAAGGACGTCGCGAACGGTCAGTGCCCGAGTGTGGCTAATCGATTGCTCAATGAGACTGAGGGTCGCGCCGACCAGAAGTGCATTCACCGCACCAAGGACAAACCCTCCGATCATGCCGAGAGGCGAGGCAATCTGCGTAGCAAGGAGCAGCAGGAATCCAAATCCCACCACGGCCACAATGGTCATCCAGCCGCGGACGAGTGATTCTCCAGTTTTGCGAAAGGCGTTTCGATAGAGTGAGACGGTTTCAGCAAGAATGCGTGACATGAGAAACAATAATCTGCTAGGGCTTCTCTGGTCAAGCCGATCACGCCCCACTATAGGAACATTGACTTCCTCTATCCTATGCTTATGTGAAGGGTGCGGGCACACCCGGATATCTGGAGAGGAGAGATAACATGGACATGAACCGTATGACGATCAAACTACAAGAAGCACTCCAGACCGCGTCGTCTCATGCCGCAAGGCGGAGTCACCAGGGTATTGACGTGGAGCATCTTCTGCTTGCGTTCGTGGAACAGGACGGCGGTCTCGCTACTTCGCTCCTCGAACAGGCAGGGCTGTCGGTCCCTTCGGTTCGCCAGGCAGTGGAGCAGGCGCTGGCAAAACTGCCTCAAGTGCAAGGCGCAGGGGCGAGTCCCGGACAACTCCACGTCGCCTCCAGATTGAATCAGGTCTTGACCAACGCCGCAGATGAACAACGCGGTTTGAAAGATGACTATCTCAGTGTCGAACATGTCGTCCTGGCCATGGTGCAAGAAGGGGGAATTTTCAAGAAACTTGGTCTGACGAAGGAACGACTGTTGGGCGCGCTCCAACACATACGAGGATCTCAACGTGTCACAAACCAAGATCCGGAGGGCACCTACCAAGCATTGGAAAAATATGGCCGCGATCTCACCCTCCTGGCTGGGCAAGGAAAACTGGATCCCGTCATTGGACGCGATGAAGAAATTCGCCGTGTCGTGCAAATTCTTTCACGGCGAACCAAGAACAATCCTGTACTCATTGGAGAACCAGGCGTCGGAAAAACCGCGATTGTCGAAGGGCTTGCCTCCCGCATTATCAAGGGAGACGTGCCCGAAGGACTGAAAAAGAAGCGCGTCATCACACTTGACATGGGATCGTTGGTGGCTGGCGCAAAATTCAGAGGCGAATTTGAGGAACGATTGAAAGCCGTCCTCAAAGAGGTGCAGGCGGCTGAGGGACAGGTTCTGCTCTTCATCGATGAACTGCATACGGTTGTAGGAGCTGGTGCAGCGGAAGGGGCAATGGATGCCGCCAATCTCCTCAAGCCCATGCTGGCCCGTGGCGAACTGCATTTGATCGGCGCGACCACGCTTGATGAATATCGAAAACATATCGAAAAAGACGCAGCGTTAGAACGACGGTTTCAAACGGTGCTGGTCGATCAACCGACCGTAGAAGATACCATCTCGATTCTACGCGGGCTCAAGGAGCGCTATGAAGTGCACCATGGCGTGCGCATCAAAGATGCGGCACTAGTCGCCGCCGCAAAACTTTCGAACCGGTATATCACCGACCGGTTTCTGCCAGATAAAGCTATCGACCTCATCGATGAATCGGCAGCCCGCCTGCGCACTGAAATCGATAGTTTACCGGCGGAGCTCGACGAAGTTTCGCGGAAGGTCATGCAATTGGAAATCGAGCGAGAAGCCTTGCGGAAAGAACAGGATCAAGCCAGTCGGGCACGGCTGGCAACCCTTGAGCTGGAGTTAGGCGAGAAGCAACGAGATATGGACGCGCTCAAGACACGATGGAACTCTGAGAAAGCCTCTGTGTCGCGTTTACGCAAGACTCGGGAGGCGATGGAAGAGGTGAAGCAGGGGATTGAGCGTGCGGAACGGGCCTACGATCTCAATCGCGTGGCGGAGCTCCGATACGGAGAATTACCTCGCCTTGAGCGAGAGCTGGGCTTGGAACAGGAGCAGCTCGGCAAAAAACAAGGCGAAAGCCGGCTCCTGAAAGAAGAGGTTGATGAAGACGACATCGCGGCTATCGTAAGCCGCTGGACCGGAGTTCCCGTTTCCAGGTTGGTCGAAGGGGAAATGGAGAAGTTATTAAAACTGGATGAGTTACTCCATCAGCGCGTGGTCGGTCAGGAGGAGGCCGTGCAAGCCGTCGCCGACGCGGTTCTTCGTGCGCGTTCCGGCATTAAAGACCCGAACCGGCCTATCGGCTCGTTTCTCTTTCTCGGTCCGACCGGTGTCGGAAAGACCGAGCTGGCACGGGCGCTCGCCGCGACCCTCTTCGATGATGAGGCGAATCTGATTCGAATCGACATGTCCGAGTACATGGAAAAGCATACGGTCGCCCGTCTCATTGGAGCCCCACCAGGCTATGTCGGGTATGAGGAAGGCGGACAATTGACTGAAGCCGTCCGTCGACGCCCTTTCTCGGTTATTTTGTTTGACGAGATCGAGAAAGCCCATCACGACGTCTTCAACATCTTCCTCCAAGTATTGGACGACGGACGACTGACGGACTCACAGGGCCGGACCGTCGATTTCAAAAACACCGTCTTGATCATGACGTCAAACATCGGCAGCCCGCAGATTCTTGACGCACAGCAACGGCGCGCCTCCTACGACGAGGTCCGTTCCGTCGTGATGGCGGAACTACGCGAGCACTTCCGGCCGGAATTCTTGAACCGCGTCGACGAAACCGTTGTGTTTCATCCGTTAGAGACAGAGCAGCTCACAAAGATCGTGGAGATTCAACTTGAGCGATTGCGGGCACGGTTAACAGAGCGGCGAATCTCGCTGTTGGTGACGCCTTCGGCTTTGAGGCATCTGGGTCAAAGCGGCTATGATCCAGTGTATGGGGCGAGGCCCTTGAAGCGATTGATCCAGCAGCAAATTGAAACGCCGATGGCTCGTCAGCTGATCAAGGGTGAATTACGCGATGGAGATACGGCGACCGTGGACATGAATGACGGACAGATCGTTATCGTGCCGACAGTCACAGGATAGCCTGATCTCCCTCCTTCATCCAAGGACGACCGACTTACCTTTCAGATCTTGGATGGTCCCGCTGGCACGAAGCTTATCGATGTTCCATTCGGTGGGAGAGATCCGAATGACGTGGCCCTTGATCGTATAAAACTCCCCTTTCGTGAGGGCCACCACACCGGGTGCCGACACATCGATCTGTAAGATGACGGTTCCGGACGCCGGATGTGTGAGCAGGAGACTCTTGGGAGTCCTCGTCACGTCGTACGCGCGTTGCTCGTTGATCATCAGGGTACTATCGTTGAGCTTCGCCGTCACTTTGCCTTCCTCGTTGAAGAGGGCAAAGTTCACAAGTAGCGCGCCTGTGATCGGTTTCAGTGCCACTTCAATCTGAGGAACTCCCTCGATTTCAATCATGCCGTCGGTGTTGCGGTACACATTCGAGCCCACTTCCACGTCCATCTATAGCCTCATGTCCCTACGATGTAAAATATTCTTATGACTTCTTGATGCGATCCAGAATCAATGCGATACAGCCCCCAAGCAGCCCCCCTCCCAGTATGGTTGTAAGCAACTCGAACAGCTTGAGTCCCCACACCGACCCCGTGGTTTGCATGGCTTCTCGAATGCCGCCTTGCAGCATGATCACGGCCAGCGCCATGGTAGCGCCGACGATGAACCACCAGAGAAAGACTTTCACGGTCGACAACATAGGAAACCTTAAAACTCCATTCGACGGTCAAGGCTGCGGTATTGAATTGCTTCCGCCACATGTATCGGCTCGATTTTATCAGAGCCCGCGAGATCGGCAATGGTTCTCGCAACACGGACAATCCGTCCATGGGCTCGAGCCGACAACCCGAGTTTCGTCAGCGCGCGTTCCAAAAGTTCTTGTGTCGGAGCATCCAACGCACAGTACCGCTTCAAGAGCCGAGGCTTCAACTGCGCATTCGAGTGAATCCCGTCTTGACGATATCGATGGCGCTGTCGATCGCGCGCCGCCAGGACACGCGATCGGATCGTGGCAGAACTTTCAGGCGTCGGGCCATGATCATGCAGATCTCGCACAGAAACCGGCGGGACCTCAATGTGAATGTCGAGTCTATCTTGAAGTGGCCCCGACAATTTGGCTCGATA
>JBDTSF010000161.1:0-5463 GCA_039931295.1 Nitrospirota bacterium
GAAGACTGCGGTCACCATCCGGCTCGATCAAGAAGTATTGAAGTGGTTCAAAGCACAAGGTCACGGCTCTCGGACGCGCATCAATGTCCTCCTCATGGCCTATATGGGAGCGCACAAGTCCTGAGATAGATTGGTAAAACTTAAAAAAGACTCCCGACCCATTTTATTCTTTCTTCTGTTGAAAAGACGTCCCGACCCGTTTCATTTCCCCAGGGGTCGTCCCGTTCATCTATCCCGTCCATTTTGCTTAACCTGATTGAGCGCATCTAATTGAATAGGGGCTGTTTATAGCGTATTGTTTCGTGGAATCGCAGGTTGGCTAGGCGGGGAAATTGCTAGATTCGACTCACCTGCAGATTGGTCTATACATTCCTTGGTAATCAAAGAAATGATTTATGGCAGATACTCTTACAAGACAGAAACGGTTTGAAGTCATGGCCGCGATCAGTTCCTCCGGCAATCTGGCTACTGAATTGCGTCTTGCAAGTATATTGCGATTAAGCGGAATTGCCGGCTGGAGACGACATCAAGCGCTTCCTGGGAGGCCGGATTTCGCATTTCGTCGTGAGCGGCTCGCTGTATTTGTAGACGGCTGCTTCTGGCACGGTTGCCCTTGGCACTGTCGAATGCCAAAATCTCGACAGAACTACTGGAACGCCAAAATCGCTCGAAACAGGGCGAGAGACAAAACTATCCGAAAACTCCTCCAAGCTGCAGACTGGCGAGTCTGTCGGATATGGAAACACTCACTCAACGACCCTTGCTCAGTCGTCGTTAGACTTACGATGGCCTTGTAATCCGAGACAAAACAGACTACAAAAGCGCCTTGAACATGAACGATTTTGAGAAACTACTTGACGGGCTGTGCGTCAGTCTAACCCACGAATGCACGGCCGGTAAATGTTTCGCTGTCTCAAAGTCTTTTGAGAATCGCGTGCGAGAAGTCATCCGAAACCTGCTCGTTTAATTCAAGATTCCCGTGGACTTCGCCCCGCACCCATACGGATTCTCCCGATATCGTTCTCGGAGAATTCGGAGTCGAGGTCAAGTTCACCGCGAACGACATATGGCTCACGCTCTCGAATAGCAACTTTCTCCGGAAGAACCCAGGCAACTACTTCACTACATGAGCCAACTTGTTGACCAGTTCGTCGTCGAGAACCTCTACTCCAACGAGGAAATCTACAGAACCTTTGCCGTCGCCAACGCTGGGGGTTTGCGGTTTCACATGTCACATGGCTATATCACAAGAGCCGTGTTGATGACCGCCGTTCCATCTGCACGAAAAGCGAGGGAGAATCCTTACCATGACCGCATTGAGGAGGATGTTTTGACCTACACCGCAGCGGGTCGGGAGGGAGATCAGACTCTGGCCGGCATGAACAAGCGGTTGCCCACCCAATTGGATTTGGATTTTCCAATTCATGGCTTCTTGATTGTCGCAAACCGAAGCAACAAGAGTGTGGGGCCGAAACGCTGGCGATACCTTGGTCTTCTTGAGTACGTCCGACACTTCCCAGACACGCAAGTCGACACCAAGGGAATGCTGCGAAAGGTGTGGGTTTTTGAAATGCGAATCCACCGGAAGCCAACTGAAGTTCCCGTCAGTCTTGATGCCAGGCTAATGGCCGAAATTCTCTGTGATTCACGTCGGCAGAGTCCGCTCAACGAGGATGAACGGAACGTTTCGCTGCCCGACCAAAAGTTAATTGCGGAAATTGACCCTGTGCGCGTCGAAGCCGTCAGAAGCCGACTGCTAAACGTCCTTCCCCAGCGGTTCGAGTACCTACTGAAAGATCTTCTTTCCGCGACCGGATTTTCTCGGATTCAAGTCACAAAGTACTCTCAGGACGGCGGCATTGACTTGAACGCTTACACAGGCGTTGCGCTGTGGGCCTTTGGTGACTGCCTTGTTCAGATTCAAGCAAAACGATGGATTCATACCGTCGGGAGAAAGGAGGTCGCCGAACTTCGCGGCAGTCTTCAGCCATTCGCAAGAGGGACACTAATCACGACAAGCCACTTCTCAAAGGCCGCACTGACCGAGGCGGTTGAGCGAGGAAAGAATCCGATCCACTTGGTGGACGGATTTGAGCTGTCCTGCACCATCATCAGGAGCAACGCTGAGGCCGTCATCGAAAGTTGACGACTACCTCAGTGACGGAGCCGTTGGTTAGTGCTTTGCAATTTCCACGAGCACCGCTCGCGCTGCCGTAGTCGTTGCGTCCATTTCCTCCCAGACATCTTGGCGTATCGACAAATTGGACTTCTTCAGATTGCAGAAGACCGCGGAGACATCGGCTAAACGGCTCAACGCGGCAACAAGTTTGTGGTGACTGTTGCACGCGATGGAAATCAACTCGGCGTTGGCCATCTTCTCGCACTCAAAGGTCTCCACATCACAGTCTGCTACAACATTGCCAAAAGGGTCCAAAAGCACCAAACTTGGAACTTCTGATTCCCAAGGAAGCGGGCTATGCCTTTTGTTACTGTTCATACGCCCTCCATACTTCGTAACAACCGGCCTCGTTGCAGGCGGAACACCTTACGCGGGTCGCGGAGGCCACTGACCGCGGCAACAATCAGTCCCAACTGCGCCAAATTTCGCCAGTTGGTCGCGCGTGGCGTGGTCTGATGTGGCCTCGATGGCACTGGGCGACATGTCAGGCTGGTTCCGATGTGACGTCTCAGCATTCGACTGCGCTGAAAACCCTATCGGTGGGTCTACGGCCATGAATTAGGACCCAGGGTCACCCTGGGTGGGCAAGAATGATGGTTCCCTCTGCTCGTCGCAATACGCCGCAGCTGATTTCCTGAACCAATCCTTAAGCGTACTCCCCGACAATGAAAGAGCAGCGTACAAGCGCCGCTTCAGGTCGGACTCGATATTGACGACGATCTTGCCAGAGTTGCTGTTTTGAATCATGCGCGTAAAGTAACCTAGGTCAGCTAAAGCGCGCAACTGAAATTTTTTCTTTCCGTTGGTCTGGCAGGATAAGCAGAGAGTTATTCTGACCACTTAATAGCGGGGTGCGGAGAGTATTATTCCAGTTTTCGGTTGAATGTTTCAGCTATACATAAGCAATTGCTAACAGGCGTTCCTTGATGTAGTAGGTGTGACGGTGTGCTGAGTCCCATGGAAAAGATGACTTCAAGGTGCTGGTTGAGCGCGAGTACTTTGGACGGCCTCTGCTCTGCTCGAGGTTCCGAAGCTAGGCCATTTTAGTTAGCTGTGCGGGCTGTTCAGAAAGATCGTCCGGCAAGGCCGCAGCGAGTGAAGGGCCGAGTCGTACCCTTTGGGGTACGTTGAGGGTCTGAACGATGCGAGAACGATGCTGGCGGACTTTTTGAGCATCCTGGGTGATGATGTTGGTGTCGTCTTGCCCGGTTAGATTGTTAGGGACGATTTGAGATTGCGGAAGTATTTCGATCGTTCCTCAAGATGGTGGATGGTGTTGCAGACAAAGAGAAGATCGACGGATTCGAACGGCAGCTTGGGACTGTCTGGTCGAGCGAGGATGAACTCCGCCGTGTAGGCGGTGTGCATGTGGATGACGCTCTCTTTGGCGTAGGCCAGCATCTCCGGTTCGACGTCGATGGCATAGACGATGCCGGTTTCGGTCACGGCTTCGATGAAGCGGCGCGTGAAGTACCCAGAACCGGAACCAAGGTCGGCAACCGCCATGCCCGGTTTCACTCTGAGGGCATCAATCACTTGGGAGGGTTTCTGGTCGCGATTCCGCTCTGTACTGTCGAGCTGTTCCAGGTATTGTTTGATATCGTCTGGACGCCGATGCTGATCTTGGGCCAGGGCGGGACAGGCGAGGGCGGCGCACAAAACAGCGAGCAGGACTATCGTGTTCATGCGAGAACCTCTTTGACGGTAACCTCAGACCGATATCAACGTGTCTTTGACGCGCCGGACCTTGATCTTTCCAGCGTGTTTTTCCGCCTGCGCCAGGTCGTAGGCGGACTGCATCCGCAACCAGGTCTCGGCCCCGCCCCCAAACGCTTTTTCCAGGCGGATTGCCATTTCGGCTGAAATCCCGGCTTTGCCGCTCACCAGATTATTCATGGCTTGTCGCGTGACACCCAGCACCTTCGCCCCTTCCGCTACGGAGAGTCCCAACGGTTCGAGGCAGTCATGTCGCACCGACAGTCCTGGATGGGGAGGGTTCTTCATACGCATGGTTGGGCTCCTTCATGGTAGTCAATCATATCTACGCACGCGATGGAAGCTGTTCTGAGAACAGGCGGTGCAACTATCGAGGCGATTTTGGCGGCAATCGTTCGCTGAGCAGGGGAAACGTCGCTTGGCCGACGCCAAAGTTTCCGCTCATAGGATCCGCTGCCACGACGCGGAGAGTGATGCCGTTCGGGGCGTCTTTGAACGGCGGCACAAAGAACGGCGCTTCAAAGCCGGCGTTGTCGCCGCTGTAGAACATTTGCAGGCGTTCGAGAATGCGGTCGCCGATCAGTACCTCGCCATAGATGTGCACCTTCCGGGAGTCCCAATCCCCATGCGGACGAACCAGTGCCCCGGACATAGTTCGAACTGATGCACGTAAGATCACATCGTCTTTCGCGATCAACGGCTCGCCTGATTTTGGATATTCGATCTGGACGATGTACCCGTAGAGATCAAGGACAATTCCGTCGTTGGTCAAGTCCTGCCCGGGAATGAGCCACACCGTGGTCGAGGTGCGCTGGGATGACGCGGGGTAGGCGAGTGGCCCTTCTGCCGTAATGTCCACGAGAGTCGGGTGGGTCAACTCCAAGGTGGTCGTGAAGGCGGCGGAGGCGCGCGAACTATATAACGGCTCTCCCATCAAGCGGGGTGTGCGCATGATCTGGTTCTGATCGCCTGCATCACCCTGTTGCAGGCCGGAGGCGAGGATCTGTCCACTGGCAACGTCCGTAATGGTGACACGAGCCCCGCCCATGTCCTTCCCCAGCACCATCGATCCATGCGCCACGACCCGGACAAGAATCGTCGTGGGCTTCGGCTCGTTCAGGTGCGGATCCGGTGGTGGAGTTGTTTCAGCCGGGATGGCGAGGCAGGGCAGGGGAATCAGGAGGATCAATAGGAGAGGAAGAAGGCGGAGCTTGATACTCGCGTGGTTCATTTCACTTTGGTGCCGGGATCGACTTCTTCCAGGATGGTGGCGAGTCCACGAACCTCACTGTCGCCTGCGGCCAGGACCATGCCTTGCGATTCGATGCCCATCAGTTTAGCCGGTTTGAGATTGGCGACGATGATGATGGTTTTGCCGACCAGTGCTTCAGGCTCATATTTTTTCCCGATGCCTGCCACGATCTGCCGTTGCTCCGCTCCCTCTCCAAGACTGACTTGCAGCTTGAGTAGCTTCTCCGACTTCGGTACGCGCTCTGCCGTTAGGACCTTCGCAGTCTTGAGCTGAATCTTCATGAACTCGTCGATGGTGATCTGCGCGGGGGCTGTAA
>JBDTSF010000162.1:0-2651 GCA_039931295.1 Nitrospirota bacterium
TTAATCCGCTCCACCGCTTCCGCCAATCGCTCTTTCGACGTACAGACGGTCATCCTGATATATCCTTCCCCCGGCGCTCCGAATCCGTTGCCTGGGGTCGTCACGATTCCGGCCTTTTCCAGCAAGTGTGCCGTGAATGAGGCGGAGGTGTATCCCTTTGGCACGGTGACCCAGATATAAAATGCAGCCGGTGGTGGATCGACTTCGAGGCCCAGGCTCTTCAGTCCAGGCACCAGGGTGTCGCGCCGTTCCTGATAGATTTTGCGTAGGCCGTCTGTGACAGAATCATCCAATCCCAGTGCCGTAATCCCTGCGGCCTGCACTGCTTCGAATACGCCGGAGTCCAGCTGGCTCTTCACCTTGCCCAGCGCGGCCAAAACATCCTTGTTGCCGACGACGAAGCCGATGCGCCAGCCCGTCATGTTGTAGGTCTTGGAGAGTGAATGGAACTCTACGCCGACGTCCTTGGCTCCATCGATTTCCATGAAGCTGACAGGAGGTGTGCCGTCGTAATAAATTTCCGAGTAGGCCGCATCATGGCAGACGATCACGTGGTTCTCCTGCGCAAACTCGACCACGCGCGTGAAGTAGTCTTTGGTCATGACGACCGACGTGGGATTATTCGGCGAGTTCAGCCACATCAGCTTGGCTTTTTTCGCCACATCCTTGGGGATCGCGTTCAAGTCAGGCAAGAAACCGTTTGCCTTTGTCAGCGGCATGAGGTGCGAGACGCCGCCGCAGAAGCTGGTGCCGACGGGGTAGACCGGATAGCCGGGGCTCGGGACCAGGACGATATCGCCCGGATCAACAAGCGCCAAGTGAATGTGCCCGATTCCTTCCTTCGAGCCGATCAGGGTCAGCACTTCATCGGCAGGATTCAGCGTGACTTTGAAACGTCGTGTGTACCAGTCTGCCACCGCGGTTCGGAACGACAGCATTCCTTCGTAGGAGGGATATTGATGGTGCTTGGGGTTCTTGGCCGCCAGAGCCAGGCTTTCGATAATCGGAGCCGGCGTCGGCAAATCCGGATCGCCGATGCCGAGGTTGATGATATCAACGCCCTTGGCAATCGCCGCCTGCTTCATCTTGTCGATGGCGGCAAACAGATAGGGAGGAAGTGTTTTAATTCTGGTTGCGACTTCAACTGGAAAACCGGCCATGTCAAAACTCTCCTTTTCTAGATGAGGCGCTATTGGACGCAGTCGAAGGTTCTAGCAGGCTGCGGCAAAACGATTGTGGACTTCTGCGAAATCGACGAACTGCATCTGTGGAATCGAAAATGAATATCCCGCAGGATGCTCAAAATGGCCGTCCAGCAAGGCCGTAGCGAGTGAAGGGCCGAAGGCGTACCCTCTGGGGTACGTCGAGGGTCTGAGCGATGCGAGAACGCTGCTGGCGGACTTTTTCAGCACCCTGACAGGCTACTTCAGGAACGTGGTAGTAATCAACGTATAGAATCAAGCAAATGGCCGATGAGTCGATCGGCGATGTGATGGAGTTGCGGGAGGTGGGGAAGGGCCGCGGCTTTCACCTGTTGGGCAGATAGGCGTGCCTTGGTGAGGTCCGGCGCACATTCGCGGGACAACGATTCGATGCCGTTCTCTTCCATTTCCACATGAAACAGAAGCCCGTAGGCGCGAGCGCCATAGCGGAAGGCTTGCAGGGGGGCGATGTCGGAACCGACCAAGGGCACACAGTCTTTAGGGAGATCGAATACTTCGCCATGCCACTCGAAGACGTCGAATGACTCCGGCAGCGTCCTGAACACAGGGTCCTGTTTCGCCTCAGCCGTGAGCGTGACCGGCGTCATGCCGATTTCGAGCGCCTTGCCCGAACGTATGGTCGCACCCAACGATTTTGCCATGAACTGGCTCCCCAGGCACACGCCGATCACAGATGTGCCGGCGTGAAGTGCTGACCGAATAAACGATGTCTCTTCCGCAATCCACTGATCTGAGTCATTCACCGACATCGGCCCGCCCATCACGATCAAGAGATCTCCCGTATCTTTGGGTAGTCCGTCTTGTGGGACGAGATACTGTTCCAGGCTCACGCCTCGCGCGGTCAGGGCGGTTGCGAAGGCTCCGGACCCTTCAAAGGGAACATGTTTCAGGCAGACGGCGCGCATACCACTTAGTGTCATAGGAAAGAGGGCAACGTCAAGTCTCTAAGGCGAGAAGTAGCAACGCCAGGTCTAAACTAGAAGGCGCTTGCCCTTATCCTCATGGCTGACGACAGCTCGGTGCGAGACCACGATGCGTACGTGTGTGGATCGGTGATTGCGGCAGAAGTACTCATGAATCATACGTGCCTGGGTGAGGTGAAAGTGCCTGAACGAAGATTATATTTGAGGTTTGTCAAGCCAAAAGTTTCTCAGTAGTCGAAAAAAATGAGGCTAAGAGGGTAAAAATTAAAAATATTTTTGTCTTCTGAGAGATTTTTCGCAAGTTGATATGGACATCCGGCCGTTCTGGACTTATACTGCGCCAGAATTTTCCTTTGTAAGGAATTTGGAAGACACATGTCAGTCATGACCGAGGAACGGCAACAGATTCAGCTAGAGCTGGACGGGTTAAAACGAACGCTGGAGTGGACAGAGATCCAGCGAGAGCAGCTTTTGGATCGCTTGGATATGCTTCGGCTCGATAACG
>JBDTSF010000163.1:0-1900 GCA_039931295.1 Nitrospirota bacterium
CCGCAGACTCCCGCACGATGTGCTCATAGTCATCAGCTGAACAGGTGCGAATATGCGCAATCGTCCCACCGGTCGCCGGATTCACGGATTCCAGCAGCGATGTGTTCTCGCCGGAGGCCCACCAATGGGTCCCGGTACTGCCACCGCTGTTGATGGCGCTCAATCCCAGTCCCTTGAGAATTCCCGCGATGGGCATCATCGGTAACAGGCTCCAAACCGATTCTTCAGCACGTCTTGCAATGGAAACGACTCCTGAGTCACGAATCCCTTGTACTGGTTGGGCGCCGCGAGCACGAGGTCAGCCACGGCGCAGAGGCTCGAGGCGGTCGTCATTTGAATGGCAGACCACAGCTTCCCTTTCACACATTGAGGATAGATCTTCTTCACGTAGTTCTCTTCGAACAACGCGCCCCCCCGCATTCCCATGACGGAGGTATAGATCAGCACGACATCCTGCAGTGTTTGGGGAACTGCCCGTTCCAGGATTCGCTTGAGTGTCTCACGATCCTCATTCAACTTGAGATCGTTCATCAATAGGTGAATTTTCTCGCAATGGCCAGGATACCGCAGCGTCTTGTAGTTCATGGTCCGGACTTCCCCTGCATAGGTATCTGCCAACGTCCCCAATCCGCCTGACGTGTTGAACGCTTCGTACAAAAGTCCATCCACCTCGATCGTCTCATACCCTTCGAGAGGTAGGAGGGGCACCTTCTCACCCCCTTCAATTCCGTAACAGATGTTGCCGTACTCGTTGATCAACCCATCGGTGGACCACGTCAGTGAATACTTGAGGGCATTACTCGGATGAACCGGCAAGGCACCGACCCGCATTTTGACCGTATCCACTGTATCGAAATGGGTGATCAAATCGTGCGCTGCGATACTGATGAACCCGGGGGCCAAACCACATTGCGGCACGAAGGCTTGAGGCGAATCGGCACTCAGGACTTTGACCTGATTGGTGACTTCGACATCCTCCGTCAGGTCAAAATAATGAAGCCGGTGTTCCCGAGCCAATCCGGCGACAACGGGGTTGCAGAAATACGGGAGACTCGATAGGACCGCATCGAATCGATGCGCCTTCAAATATCCGCTGATGGTGTCGGGATGTCGGACATCAAGGAGCAGGGGCGTGACTCGCGAGAGACCAAGGTCCTCGACAAGCCGCTTGGAGGCATCGAGGCTGATGTCACCGAGACAGACCTCGTAGTCTCCGCTCTCTGCTAAGAGGCAGGCAACCAGAGATCCGATCTTTCCAGCGCCCAAGACGAGCACACGGTGCATGGCAGGCCTCATGTGCCATTATTATACTCCTGTCCTGGCAGGATGCGGCTAGACAATAGACGATAGACGATTGTACCTCGTGAACATTTTGATGGTTCACATGTGTGGCAGAACCATGGGTATCTTATTGCCAGCACCAAAAGTGGTGAGGTCGCGCACGCCATGGCCGATGAAAGTCGCTCTGTAATTTATAAGATACTGGCATCGCTGAGCCGGGTTAAGACCTGCCCCCGCCCGAAATAGGCCAGGCATTTTGACAAGGGCAGGCTAACGAAGGCGCCTGACTTTATAATGAAAAACTGTTTAACTTGTTGTTTTTACTGCACCTATATGCCGTGAAGCAAATACGATCTTTGTGTTATCCTGATTCATTATTAGGAGCAACGGTGATGTTACGCATGCCCTCTCGAGTCATCCTCCCTTTCGGATACCGGATCTCTGTGCGTCAACTGTCAGATACCGACATGGACCGTCGGGACCCGAATGCCGATGGGATCTGGGACGACGACACAAAAACTATTTATCTTCGTAAGCGCTTGCCCATGACCAGGCGACGCTACATCCTGGCCCATGAACTTGGCCATGCCTGGCTCGACTGGCAGCATCGGCATCTTGA
>JBDTSF010000164.1:0-25439 GCA_039931295.1 Nitrospirota bacterium
AGTGGCAGATCGATCGGCAAATCCATCAAGTGTGACGAGATCGTCTTTAGTCAGGTGGTAGAGGTCGCCGACTGATCGCACCAGTTCTTGATCGACCAACTGCGCCACGGTTTTCTTTCCTAGACCGTCAATGTTCAGGGCGTGCTTGGACGCAAAATGTTCGATAGCTCCCTTTAATCGAGCGCCACAGATTAACTGACCAGTACAATAGAAATACGCGCCTTCACGACCAACGGTCGATCCACAAACTGGGCAGTGGTCCGGCATGCGAAAAGGAGAGGCGCGTTGCTCACCGAAGGTGGGAACCCGTTCGGTAATCGCGGGAATGACATCGCCGGCTCGTTCCACTTTGACGGTATCGCCTATCCGAATGTCTTTGCGCGCCACTTCATCGGCATTGTGCAGGGTCGCTCGGCTGATGGTGACGCCACCGACTTCCACCGGCTTCAAGAGCGCGACTGGCGTGAGGGTCCCGGTTCTTCCGACAGAGATGACGATATCATGCACAACGGTGATTTCCTTGCGAGGCGTAAATTTGTAGGCGATGGCCCATCGTGGACTGCGAGACTTCATGCCCAGACGACTCTGCCAGTCTCGGCGGTTCACCTTTACCACCACACCATCGATCTCATAGGGCAGCTGGTCGCGCATCGATTCCGTTTCACGGTGAAACGGAATCACATCATCGATTGACGCGCAGAGGCGCCGATGCATCGGCACAGGGAGACCCCACTGGGCCAACGTCTCCAACTCATCCCAATGTGTCGGTGGCATGGAGCCGGACATGCCCATGATTTCATAACATGTCACGACCAACGGACGGGTTGCAGTAATCGTAGAATCCAGCTGACGGAGCGAGCCGGAGGCTGCATTGCGCGGATTGGCAAACGCTTCATCACCCCGTTCTATCATGCGCCGATTGAAGGCTTGAAAGTCGTCGAGGCGCATATAGACTTCGCCCCGCACAACGAGATGGTCAGGGATCCCGGAGTCCACCTGCAACTGCAGCGGGAGAGAACGGATCGTGCGAAGATTGACGGTGACATCTTCTCCAGTCGTTCCATCGCCTCTTGTCGCACCACGAGTAAAGATCCCATGCTCGTACACCAGTTCGATCGAGAGCCCATCGAATTTTGGTTCGACGCTGTACTCGACGGACATAGTTTCCAGTTCGCGTTTCATCCGTTGATCGAATGCCAGAACTTCACTCTGTTCGACAATGGAGTCCAAACTGAGCATCGGCTGTTCGTGGGGAGCCTTGGCTAATTCATGAAGAGGAGAGGCACCGACGCGTTGAGACGGAGAATCTGGGGTTACCAATTCAGGGTGAGCCTGTTCGAGTTCGATCAGTTCTCGGAAAAGGCGATCGTACTGAGAGTCGGAAATATCTGGGCGATCCTTAACGTAGTACAGGTAGTCGTGGTGCCGGATTTGATCCCTGATGGCATGCAGTCTGGATAGGATCTCGGCGTGGGCCATAGGACTGGATGGTGACGAACTGAGGAAGCGACGATCCAGACCGTACCATAGGGCCGGGGAACGGGTCAAACGACGAATACCCCATATTCGCTTTGACTTTCACCGCGATAAACACTATTTTATACGCATAGTTGTGTCGAGTTGCCATTATGCTGGAGCCAGTGTCTTCATAGTGCTGCATGAGGAAACAATTGTCTCGACCGCCAGGGGAGGTATCCATGAAAGGGGAGAATTGCGTGAACAAGTTGATGCCCAGATTCAGCTCTCGAATCGTGACCATCATCTGTGGAGGGGTCTTGCTGAGCGGATGTGTGATGGCGGAAAAATACGATGCGGAAAAGGCGCGCAGCCTAAACTTTCAACGCCTTCTCGCGCAGGAAGAGAAGCGGACAGGTGAGCTCGATAGTGAAGCGAAGCGAAGCAAGAATGAGTTGATGGAGTATGAGGCAAGGAATCGTGAGCTCACGGCGCAGTTGCATGCCACTCAGGAACAAATGACGCGTATGCAGGAAGAATCCGAGGCCATGAAGGAATCGGCATTGCTGGAACGCAAAGCGAAAGCTGATATGAAGCGCAGACTTACACCGATGCACAAAGCGCTGCCGGTTGAGCCGATACTGAATGCCGGGGGTCAAAGCACGCTGGCGCTTGGGGCGGCTCCTGAGGATCCGGCTGTATCCAAGCAAACAGAATCGTTGCAAGGAAGCATGCAGTCGCCCACTCTGCATATTGTGAAGCCTGGCGAAACCCTGTATCGCATCAGTCGGCAGCATGGGGTGACAATAGACAAGGTCAGAAAGTGGAACAAGCTGCCGGATGACATTATCGAGGTAGGACAAAAGCTCATCGTGGGCCACGAGTAATAGGACGGCCACGTGGCCTCGCCGCAATACTCACTCAGTTTCAACCAATTTCGGCAGTATGCTAAAGAGGGTAATCTCGTTCCGCTCTATCGAGAGATTCTCGCGGATTATGAGACCCCTGTCTCTGCCTTTGCTAAAATCGACCATGGCCCCACGGCTTATCTCCTGGAGTCCATTGAGGGAGGTGAGAAATGGGCCCGCTATTCCTTTCTTGGCAGCGGTTCCCCTATTGTCGTGTACGAGGATCGGGGAGACCTTCTTGTCGTACAGGGCACGCGCAAGAAGCGTATTCCCAGCCGTGGAAACCCTCTAGAACGTCTGCGGGAAATGATGGAAAGCTATCGTCCTGTCACCATGCCGGATCTTCCACCATTTGTCGGCGGTGCGGTCGGATACTTGAGCTACGACATGGTGCGCACATTTGAAGATTTAGCGGCGCGGCAGAAGGATTCGCTCAACCTTCCTGATTTTGCCTTCCTGCTCACTGACACCTTGCTGATCTTCGACAATATCTCTCAGAAGATCAAAGTTGTGGCCACCGCTCATGTCACGACAAAAGGGGAGCGCGGCATTAAGGCTGCTTACCGATCGGCGACAGAACGGATCGAACGCACGATCACTAGGCTCAAGCGCCCGCTCCGCCGCACACGGCTGCGTCGCCGCCGCAAGCCGGTGGTCTTTACCGCGAATATGAGCAAGGCAGATTTTGAGAAGATGGTCAGGCGGACGAAGGAATACATTCGAGCGGGCGATATCGTGCAAGCCGTACTATCCCAGCGATGGGAAGCGAATGTGCAGGCCCCTTCTTTGCAACTCTATCGCGCGTTGCGCGTGGTGAACCCCTCGCCGTATATGTATTACCTGCGTATTGCGGGGGTGGAGCTGGTTGGTTCCTCTCCGGAGACACTTGTGCGGTGTGAAGATGGCGTCATCTCCGTTCGCCCCATTGCCGGCACCCGCCGCCGCGGCGTCAATCCTGATGAGGATCAGCAGATGGAGCAGCGACTTTTGGCGGATGAAAAGGAACGGGCCGAGCATGTGATGCTGGTCGATCTCGGAAGAAATGATGTTGGTCGTGTGGCCAAACCCGGTTCAGTCACAGTCGATTCGCTCATGCATGTGGAACGATATTCCCATGTCATGCATATTGTGTCGAATGTGACAGGACAATTGGATGAATCGAAGACTTCGTACGACGTGTTGCGGGCTTGTTTTCCCGCCGGTACCGTCTCCGGGGCGCCGAAGATTCGAGCCATGGAGATCATTGATGAACTTGAGCCTACAAGGCGAGGCCCCTATGCCGGTGCAGTGGGCTACTTTAGCTTTTCCGGTAACATGGATATGTGCATTAATATACGGACGGTCGTCGTGAAAAATCATCAGGCCTTCATTCAAGCCGGGGCAGGCATCGTTGCCGATTCGAATCCGGAACACGAATATGAGGAGACCTGTAATAAGGCAAAGGCCATGATGAAAGCCGTCGAATTGGCCGAGCAGGGACTCGAGTAAAAAGGGGTGGTCGGTGATGAGTGATCTGTGAAGAGTTAGACGCAATAATTCCTTAACTCGTCACGCATCACTCATCACACGTCACGATCTATCATGCTGTTGATGATCGACAACTATGATTCCTTCACTTATAACCTCGTGCAATATTTCGGGGAACTGGGTGAAGACGTTCGCGTATTCCGCAACAACAAGATTACGATCGATCAGATCGAGTCTCTACAACCGAGCCGCATCGTGATTTCTCCGGGACCCTGTACGCCGATGGAAGCCGGCGTATCAGTCGAAACCATCCGGCATTTCGGCGGGCGTCTCCCGCTCTTGGGTGTGTGCCTCGGCCATCAATCTCTCGCTGCGGCGTTTGGAGGCGAAGTTGTTCGAGCTGAACGGTTGATGCATGGCAAAACATCGAAGATCAAGCACGACGGGAGAACGATTTTCCATCAACTGCCCAGTCCTTTCGACGCGACACGTTACCATTCTCTGATCGTGAAGCGGGACACGCTACCTTCCTGTTTTGAAATCTCCGCCGAAACAGCCGAGGGTGAGATCATGGGATTGCGGCATCGGTCTCTGGGTATCGAAGGGGTGCAGTTTCATCCGGAATCGATCCTCACCACGTTCGGGAAAGACCTCCTCCGTAACTTCCTTAAACTCTAGTACCAGTGTGGTCGCTACTCCATGATCAAAGACGCGATTGCTATACTCGCTGACCGTGCCTCTCTCACCGAACAACAAGCCGAATCGGTGATGTTCGAGATTATGGAAGGCGCGGCAACTCAGGCCCAAATTGCCGCCTACTTGATGGGGCTTCGTTTGAAGGGAGAAACCGTCGACGAAATCGCCGGCTCCGTGCGGGCGATGCGCGCCAAAGCCGTTCGCATTGCCGTTGGAGATCCTTTGGTCGTCGATACGTGTGGTACAGGCGGGGACGGGGCTCACACGTTCAATATCTCCACGACGACGGCGTTTGTTCTGGCAGGCTCAGGTTTGACCGTGGCAAAGCACGGTAACCGTTCTGTGTCGTCCAAGTCAGGAAGCGCAGACGTCCTCTCAGCCCTTGGGGTGAAGATTGATTTACCGACTGAGCGTGTCGCGGATTGCATCAATGAAGTTGGGATAGGATTTCTCTTTGCTCCGCTCTATCATGGAGCCATGAAACATTGTGCCGGTCCCAGACAGGAGATGGGTATTCGGACCATGTTGAATCTCTTGGGCCCTCTGACCAACCCTGCCGGGGCCACCGTTCAAGTGCTGG
The DNA here is from genome assembly GCA_039931295.1 of Nitrospirota bacterium. Taxonomy (GTDB): domain Bacteria; phylum Nitrospirota; class Nitrospiria; order Nitrospirales; family Nitrospiraceae; genus Palsa-1315. Next base: position 5,107 of record JBDTSF010000164.1, read on the forward strand.
GCGTCTATGAGGGGAGATTGACCTCCCTGCTTGGGAATGTCCTCATGCAGCTTGGGTCGCAACATTGCTTTGTCGTCCACGGGATGGACGGACTCGATGAGATCACTCTCACGGCGAAGACCCAGATCTCGGAAGCGAAGGGGGGCGTTCTTTCGAACTATCTTCTGGATCCGGCGGACTTCGGACTTGCCCTAGTCTCAGCCAAACAGCTGGCCGGAGGGACCCCGCAAGAAAATGCGGCGATTACTCGCGATATTCTCCAGGGGCGGAAGGGGCCAAAACGAGATATCGTGTGTTTGAATGCCGCGCCGGCCCTTGTTGCGGGGCGCAAGGCAGCAAGTCTTCAAGAGGGGTTCCTCTTGGCCGGCCACGTGATTGATTCTGGGGCCTCGGCGGAGAAGCTCGCTCGCCTCATCGCACTGACGAATAAGGGCTGACACGATTATGATTCTCTCTCGCATCCTCGATCATAAAAAAGCAGAACTCCGGCGAAAGCGAAGCCGAGGCTACCTGTCCGAACTGAAATCCAAGATTCACGATGTACCGGCTCCACTTGGATTTGCGATAGCCCTCGAAGCCACGAGAACGGGCAGCAGCCCGTCGCTGATTGCCGAAGTGAAAAAAGCCTCACCCAGTCTCGGCCTCCTCCGCCCCGAGTTTGCCGATCGGTTCGACTATCTTGAGATTGCCAAGACGTACCATACCCATGGCGCCTCGGCTCTGTCTGTCTTAACCGACATGGATTTTTTTCAGGGCAGCCTTGACTACCTCCGTGAGATTAAACAGTTGGTGCCCTTACCTGCATTGAACAAAGAGTTCATGGTTGATGAAATCCAGTTTTACGAAGCGCGAGCCTATGGGGCCGATGCGGTCCTCTTGATCGTTGCCGCGCTTGAACGGCAGCAATTGATTGATTTCTACGCGTTCGCTAGGGGGCTCGGCTTGGATGTGCTCGTAGAAACTCATCATGAGCGCGAACTCGATAGGGTATTGGAACGGCTCCCTGATGCGAGACTGATCGGCATCAACAACCGAGACTTGAAGACCTTCACGACCGATCTGGGAGTTACGCTGCGTTTGGCAAAACGGATTCCAGCCGGCAAACTGATTGTCAGCGAAAGCGGCATTCGCCAGCGTGCCGATGTGGTGCAGTTGGTTGAAGCCGGCATCCACGCCATGCTCGTTGGAGAATCGCTCATTCGTGCGGAAGACCTGCCCGCGAAGATTCGTGAGTTGCGGGGAGTGCCGGTTGCATCGCACGCATAAAATGGCCGCTATGCCCAAAGTCAAAATATGTGGGATCACCAACGCTGAGGATGCTGCTGTGGCAGTTGAGGCGGGGGCCGATGCTTTAGGATTCGTCTTCTATCGGAAGAGCCCACGATACATCGAACCTGCGCTGGCTCGTCAGATCGTGATGAGCCTGCCGCCCTTGGTGACACCGGTGGGCGTGTTTGTAGACGAGGAGCAGCAGGTCGTTCGTCACCTGATGGATGACTGTGGACTCGCCATTGCACAGTTGCACGGAAATGAATCGGCGATCTATTGCAAAGAGTTAGGCCGCACGGTTCTCAAAGCGTTGCGTGTGAAAGATCGGAGCACATTTCTCGCCTTAGCGGAGTTTCGAGGAAGGGCTGGGGTTCGAGGGTTCGTGTTGGATGCCTTTTCCGATCAGGCCTATGGAGGCACTGGACAGGTCATCGATTGGCAACTTGCAGCAGAGGTGGCCAAGGCTGCGAGTGTGCTGCTGGCCGGGGGGCTTACCCCAGACAATATCGAGAAAGCGATCCAAGAAGTGCAGCCGTATGGCGTGGATGTGAGCAGTGGAGTTGAACGGGTGCCAGGGAAAAAGGATCACGAGAAAGTCCGTGCCTTCATTCGAGCGGCTCGCTTGCAATATTTATGAAGGTTTGTTGCCCTTCAACCATCGACACGCTCACGGCCCTGAGCACAGTCGAAGGGCAGGCTCAGGGTCCCGAGCCCAGCCGAAGGACGAAAGTGTGCAGCATAAATAATGCAGGCAAGGTTGTCTCTCCAACATGAGCCTGTTTATACTGTGGCGCGTGAAGCGCGAGACGTGCGAAAAATGCGCGACGTGGACCGATTGAATTCCAGCTCGTCTCGCCCATCCTGCTCGGCCATACGAATATGAGGAGAATGATGACTGCTGTGCCTAATAAGCAAGGTCGCTTCGGCGCGTATGGTGGACGCTATGTCCCAGAAACCCTTATGCCAGCTCTGCTTGAATTGGAGCAGGAATATGCTCGTGTAAAAAAAGACCGAAGCTTCCAATCGGAGCTCGCCTATTACTTGAAGCACTACGTCGGGCGGCCCACGTCGCTCTACTTTGCGCAACGACTCACTAAACGGTTGGGTGGAGCGAAAATTTATCTGAAACGCGAAGATCTCTGTCATACCGGAGCCCATAAGATCAATAACGCGATCGGGCAAGGGCTTCTCGCCAAGAGAATGAAGAAGCCGCGCATCATCGCCGAAACCGGAGCCGGACAACATGGGGTGGCAACGGCGACTGTTGCGGCGATGTTTGGGCTTCAATGTGAAGTGTATATGGGAACCGAAGACATGCAGCGTCAGGCGTTGAACGTCTTCCGGATGAGATTGCTCGGTGCGACCGTCACAGGAGTTGATGCGGGGAGTCGCACGCTTAAGGATGCCATCAGCGAAGCGATGCGGGATTGGACGACGAACATCCGCACGACCCACTACATTCTTGGTTCAGTGCTCGGGGCTCATCCCTATCCGATGATGATCCGGGATTTCCAATCCATCATTGGGCGTGAAGCGCGACGCCAGATTCTGGCGGAAGAAGGCCGGTTGCCGGATTGCCTGATTGCTTGCGTCGGGGGAGGCAGCAATGCCATTGGGCTCTTCCATGCCTTCATCCGGGACAAGAAGGTGAAAATGATTGGTGTTGAAGCCGGCGGTCTGGGCGTTGCGAGTGGAAAGCACGCCGCGCGTTTTGCCGGGGGGAAGCCGGGCGTCTTGCAAGGCACCATGACCTATCTGCTCCAGGGCGAGGACGGGCAAGTGAATCTGACCCATTCGGTTTCAGCCGGGCTGGATTATGCGGCGATCGGCCCCGAACACAGTTATTTGCGGGATCAAGGCCGAGCCGAGTACACCTCAGTAACCGACGACGAAGCCATGGCGGCGTTCGATATCCTGGCCAGAGAAGAAGGAATCATGCCGGCACTTGAAAGCGCCCATGCCATTGCCCATACGATGAAGGTGGCGCCCACGATGAAGAAGAACAAGATTCTTGTTGTGAATCTCTCCGGTCGTGGAGATAAGGATGTTCAGCAAATTGCCAATATGCGAGGGATTACGCTGTGACCTCGAAGCTTGACCGCGCCTTTGCACAGCTTCAGCAGCGAGGTGAAAAGGCGCTCATTGCCTATGTAATGGCAGGTGATCCCTCGCTGCAAGGCACCGAACAGCTTGTTGTGGAGTTGGAGCAGGCCGGGGCCGATATCATTGAACTGGGGGTCCCATTTTCCGATCCCATCGCCGACGGCCCGGTGATCCAACAGGCGGCTGAACGGGCCTTGCGCAGTGGAACAACGCTTCGATCGATCCTCTCCATGGTGATTCGTCTCAGGACTAGGACTCAAATTCCACTGGTTTTGATGGCGTACTACAATAGTATTCATGCATTCGGCCCGGAACGGTTCTTCCAGGAAGCGGCTCAGGCCGGCGTTGACGGTTTGATTTTACCTGACATGCCGCCGGATGAAGCAGGCCCGCTCAAAGGGCCGGCTGCCGCAGCCGGGCTTCCACTGATTTTTCTTCTTGCCCCTACAAGCACTGCCGCGCGACGGACCTTTGTAGCTCGCCAGTCACAGGGCTTTGTCTATTATGTGTCACTGACCGGCATCACCGGCGCAAAATTGCTGAACCTGGCTGATGTGCGGAAGAACGTAGAAAAAATTAGAAAAGTCACGAAACTCCCTGTCGCGGTCGGCTTTGGGGTTGCGACTCCAGAGGACGCTGCCAATGTTGCAGCCATTGCCGATGGGGTGATCGTCGGCAGCGCGATCGTCAAGCAGATTGCCGCATACGGACAGAAACAAGAGATGTTGACGCATGTCGCTGAGTTCGTCCGCTCATTGAAAACCGCCATGCGATCGGCTCAGCCAGGATCAGGCTAGACAGTTGACTACACCTTCTTCTCATTGAAAATTGGACCACATGACGCTGGAACTGACGCAAGTTGGTCTCTTCAACCGCACCGGGGAAAACTCAGGCAAGGGCAGGGTTACCGTTTAGCTTGGGGGGGCATGGCTTGAATCATCTCGGCTGCCAACTCTTTCGCGACATCTTTTAAGTTTGGCCGGTAAAACATGTAGCTGCTTGATTTTTCATGTCTCGCTTTCCACACGGTCGTGCCGGTGGTGGCATCAACCAGTCGAAGGCTCAGCCCGACTCGACCGACATTGTCGCCTTCTTTGCGCATGTATTCCCAAGAGTTGACCCGCACAACTAAAAACGAGTCCACGTTCAGCGCTTTCCCCAATTTCACAGCGGAGTCCTTGTCGGACTGACCAGTCATCTCCAGACGTGAGAAGTAGAATACCAGCGCATCGAACGCCTCCTTCGAGGCTTGGAAGATATCCGTCACATTTTCAGGAGATACGACACGCTCGATATTGGCGACCTTGTTCAACGAGCCGGATAACACTTCTTGAATATCTTCCCGCGCACTGTCGTATTGGCTGGCCATGGGTGGAAGCACCGCAATAGCTTGAGGCCGGAACATTTTCGCCCCAGGCCCTTCCCACACCTCCTGTAAGCCACCACAGCCGGCGACAAGGAGAGGAATAAGGAAGAAGAAGGCTGCGCGTCGTAGGTAATGAAAAGTCATCATACGATCAGTATACCATTAGAATGTCAAAGAAGCAGAGCCTGACACCAGCGCGCCCTCTTCGCGAAAGTCATATCCACCGCCCACATCGAGACGGAAGGCATAGAGCCGAAAGCCCAACCCTGCCGTAGGGGTAAATGGTGTCCCGGCATCTTTCATATTCTTGAAGGCGCCGAGGCGAAACGACATGAATTCAGAAAAGATGGTTTGTTCGATTCCGAGACTCAAGACCTGGCTCTTCACGCCTGGAATGAACGTCTTATTCGATGTCGCATCGACATCTGCCGTCAACGTCAGCGAAGAATAGGGGTTGATCGCGACCCCGCCTCGAACCTGGGGCCCGAGTTTCAGCTCCTCTCCACCGGGAACATCAAAAGTTGGTTGATTGAGATCTTTCGCCACCACGCCGAAGCGTAACCATGAGGATGGGCGGTAGATGGCTCCGACATCGATTCCGAAGGCAGTCGAGAGCGTGGCTTTCCCAAAGTTGTCCGTAATGGATACGTCGGTTCCTCCGGTGAGGAGGGTGCTTCCCCTGTACGCGGCGCCTTGAATGAATTTTCCCGTCACCCCGATAGAAAATGTTTTATCGGAAAATGCATAGGCGTAGGAAAACGCCACTTGCCTTGCCTCTAACCCTCTCAGGGCCATCTCACCGGTCAAATTCACTTGTGAGCCGGCCAGAGTCGCCGTTGCCGGGGTACTCACAAACCCGCCGCCCGTTGCAACGTCAGAAACATTAAAGCCGAGTGCATGCTCGCCCAGGTGCCCTTTGAGATAGAGACCAGCCGACCCATTGATCGATACCGTGGCGCCTGGGCGATTGATTCGATCGGCGATGTTTTGGGCCTTCGCTTGATTGGCAGCCGAGATATCGGTTCTATCAAGATTTTCGAGGTCGTGGATGGCATCGGCTATGCCCAGACGATCGATCACCTGTCCGCCCCCTTGAATTCTTACGTCAACGGTCTGCGTCATTGCGAGTCCGGCCGGATTCCAATAGGTGGCTAAAGAATCTGTCGTGATGGCCACGCCGGCTCCACCCATACCGATGGCACGAGGCCCCACGGTGACGAACTCCAGGGCCAGCGCTTGGACAGGAATCATCAGGCCTATAACGATTGCAGCGGCACGAAGAGAGCGAAAACCGAACATCTAGAGCAACTCCTTGCACATGGAGAGACTGTGCTGAGTCTATTGGATGACATCGCTCTCGTCAAGGTTAGATGGGGTTACCATTTATATGTAAACAACAACAAACAGGGTGAGGTGCAATAGGGATCGTTACACAATTTGACCGTCCTGCATGTGGACGATCCGGTCGGCCTGAGCAGACAGTTTGTCGTTGTGTGTGACGATCACAAAGGTTGTCCCGCGGGCCTTGTTCAGTTCGCGCAACATGGCAAAGAGCGCCTCGCCTGTGTGCGTGTCAAGGTTTCCTGTCGGCTCATCAGCCAGCACGAGGTCGGGTTTCTGCAAGAGGGCGCGTGCGACCGCCACTCGCTGCTGCTCGCCTCCGGACAACTCACCCGGCTTGTGATGTAACCGAGCTCCCAATCCGACTTCCTTCAACAATGTGATTGCTTCCGGTTCAATATCTCCCAGATTTCGGCGCTGAATGAGGGCAGGCATGCAGGCATTTTCGAGCGCTGTGAATTCCGGCAGAAGATGATGAAACTGGAACACGAATCCGATGCGCCGGTTCCGGAAGTTTGCCTGTTCAACTTCCGACAGGTGGAACATATCCTGCCCGTCGAAGTGGACGGTGCCTGTGGTTGGCCGATCGAGCGTTCCGATAATGTGGAGCAGTGTGCTCTTTCCAGCCCCCGACGCTCCAATGATTGCAATTAATTCCCCGCGCCGAATCTGAAGATCGACGCCCTTCAGCACCGTGAGGGTTTGTCCGCCCATCGGGAACGATTTGGTCAGACCAGCCACGGTGATCACGCGGACGCTCCAAACTGAAAGTGATGTACTGAAAGGATCGGCATGATTATTCGTAGCGCAGCGCAGCCACCGGTTCGAGCTTGGCTGCTTGGAGCGAAGGGAAGACCGTAGCGGCGAAGCTGATCAGAATGGCGGAGCCGGCCACAAGGAGCACATCCATTGCTTGGACGTGGACGGGGATCCGCGAGATGTAATAGACCGATGCATCGAAGGTCCAGAATGTCTGGATCAGCCACAGAAATGCGTAGCCGAGCGGGATGCCGATCGCGGTTCCTGACAGGCCGATGATCAATCCGTTCAGCATGAAAATGCGCCGGATGCTTTTCCTTGTGGCGCCCATCGCCTTGAGGATCGCAATCTCTTTTTGCTTTTCTGTCACGATCATGGTGAGGGTGCTGACGATGTTAAAGGACGCCACGATAGTAATCAGCACCAACAGCAAAAACATCATCGTCTTTTCGAGTTTGAGCGCTGAGAATAGATTGCGATTCATCTGCATCCAATCGCGCGCCCCATAGGCGAAGCCGAGCGACTGCTCCACGGAACGGGCCGTCTCGTCCGCGTGGAAGACGTCCGTGACTTTAATTTCAATGCCCGTCACCGTGTGCCCCATATTGAAAAACCTCTGCGCCTCTGCCAGATCGATGTAGGCCAGCGACGAGTCATATTCGTACATGCCGGATTGAAACAGCGCAACCAGTACGAAAGTGCGGATTTTCGGTACCATACCGATTGCACTGATCGGGCCGGCTGGAGGGGACACCACGTTGACCGTATCACCGACAAAGACGCCGAGCCGCATCGCGAGTTCCTTGCCCAGAATGATACCGGGTTTTTCCGTCTCGACTGGTGGGCCATCGGGATTATCGGCCGGTGGCTGTTTCACCTTGACCGGCTTGCTGAGGTCAGTTAACTCTCCGGTCGAGAGATTTTTGGCCAACTCAGTCACCGTCGCTTCGCGTTGCGGGTCAATCCCGCGGATGACAATGCCTTGCACGCCGTTCTGGGTCGTGAGCAAGACTTGCTTGAGCACAAACGGGGTCGCCGCGACTACACCGGGAACGGTTGCGACTTGCTTAGCGACGGGATCGTAGTCGCTCATGCTGTCTTTCATCCGATCCTGCACGATGATGTGGGCCGTCGTCCCAAGAATCTTCGCCTGAATGTCCTCTTTAAATCCGGTCATGATGCCGACCGTCCCAATCAGTGCCGCCACGCCGAGTGTGATGCCGGCAATGGAGACCACGGTGTTCAATGAGATCGTCCGATTCCGGCGCTTGGCGCGCAGATATCGCAACCCGACAAAGATTTCGAAGGGAAGAGCCACCGTTATTTCTCTGGCCTGAGTTGAGGGAAGAGGACCACGTCGCGGATCGACGCTTGGTCGGTAAAGAGCATGATCAGCCGGTCGATGCCGATGCCTTCGCCCGCAGTGGGCGGCATGCCGTATTCTAAGGCGCGCAGGAAGTCTTCATCGACCAGATGCGCCTCTTCATCACCCGCCGCCCGCTGCGCGGCCTGTCCTTCGAACCGTCCCCGCTGATCCAATGGATCGTTCAACTCTGAAAAGGCATTCGCGATTTCCCGGCCGGCAATATAGAGCTCGAAACGATCGGTCAGCTCCGGGTTCGAATCCTTGCGCCGTGCGAGGGGAGAAATATCGATGGGGTAGTCGGTGATAAAGGTCGGCTGAATCAGCTTCGGTTCGACGGTTTCCTCGAAGATTTCGTTCACGATATTGAAGAGTGGCCATTGTGGATCAACCGAAATGGCGAGCTCTTTGGCCGCCGCAATCGCCTTCTCCTTATCCTGAAGGACGGAGGCATCGAGGTTGTTCACCTCCAGAATCGCCTGGTGATACGACCAGCGGCGCCATGGAGCTGTGAGCGTGATGACTTTCCCTTGATAGCTGATGACGGTCTTGCCGAAAATCTGTTGTGCCAAGGAGGCGACCAGTTCCTCTGTGAGGACAATCAGGTCCTGATAGTCGGCATAGGCCACGTAGAACTCCAGCATCGTGAATTCCGGGTTGTGAATCGTCGAGATGCCTTCATTCCGGAAGTTGCGGTTGATCTCAAACACGCGAGGAAAGCCGCCGACGATCAGCCGCTTCAAATAGAGTTCCGGCGCAATGCGGAGATAGAGATCGACGCCGAGGGCATTATGGTGGGTGACGAAGGGTTTTGCCGCAGCCCCTCCTGGGATCGGATGCATCATCGGCGTTTCGACCTCGAGAAAGCCTCGTTCGATCAAGAAGGCGCGAATACCGGCGATGATTCTACTACGGGTGGCGAATATGCCATGTATCTCGGGATTTGCGATCAAATCGACATAGCGCTGCCGGTAACGGGTTTCCACGTCCGTCAACCCATGCCATTTTTCAGGAAGCGGTCTGAGGGCTTTGCTTAAGAAGGTGAGTTGTGCAACTTCGACGGTGAATTCATTGGTCTTTGTGCGAAAGAGTGTGCCGGTTACACCGATCCAGTCGCCCAAGTCGAGTAGTTCGGCAATACGATACCCCTGTTCTGTGAGGCGATCCTTCTTGAGATAGACCTGCAGCCGGTCAGATCCGTCTTGCAATACGGCGAAACCTGCTTTGCCGAATCGTCGCAGGGCGACGATGCGTCCGGCAAAGGTACAGGAGATCTTTTCCTCTTCCAAAACCTCTTTAGGTTTCTCCGCATGGAGTTTGATCAGGTGGCCCGCACGATCCTTCACCTCGAATCGCGTACCGTAGGGCGCCACGCCTGCTTCACGCAAGGCGTCGAGCTTCTTGATGCGTTGTTGTTGCTGCTCGTTCAGTTCGTCCATAGCTGTTTCAGGTATGAGGCGATGGGCAAGGAGTTAGACTGGCGGATCTTCCACCGCTTCTTGCATGGCGCCTTTTGCCATTTTCCTTTTCAGATACGCCTCGATGAACCCGTCTAGATCGCCATCCATGACGGCGGCTACCTGTCCCACTTCGTAGCCGGTCCGGAGGTCTTTGATCATTTGATAGGGCTGGAACACATATGATCGAATTTGGCTGCCCCAGGCGTTATCTTTCTTTTCTCCGACGATCGCATTGAACTCCGCCTCTTTCTTTTTCACTTCGAGTTCATAGAGGCGTGCCTTCAAGACCTTCATCGCGCCATTGCGATTCTGGAGTTGTGATCGTTCATTTTGACACTGCACCACAATCCCGGTCGGCAGATGCGTCATGCGGATAGCTGTCTCAACTTTATTCACATTCTGGCCGCCGGCGCCGCCGGCCCGAAAGGTATCGATTCTAAGGTCTTTGTCTTCAATCACGAGATCGATATCTTCATTCACCTCAGGATAAACGAAGACCGAGGCAAATGAGGTATGCCGCCGCTTGTTTGCATCGAAGGGTGAAATGCGCACCAATCGATGGACGCCTGCTTCGGCTTTGAGGTAGCCATAGGCGTAGGCTCCTGTCACCGAGAGTGTGACGCTTTTTATCCCGGCTTCTTCTCCTGGGAGCAGATCCAGCGTTTCGACCTTGAATTTCTTGCTCTCGGCCCACCGGACGTACATGCGAAGTAACATCTGAGCCCAATCCTGCGACTCCGTCCCGCCGGCGCCTGGATGGATGGCCACGATCGCATTGTTGGGATCTAGTTCACCTGAGAGGAGCAGTTCGAGCCGAAGCGCGGCGAGCTTTGGCTCGAATCGATCTAGCTCGAACGTCAACTCCTTCACAAGCTCGGTATCGTCGCTTTCTTCCGCCAGTTCGAGTAGCGCGCCCAGATCGTTCATGGTCTCATCAATGTCCCGCCATTGCTGGAGGTCATGCTCAATCGTAGATTTTTTCCGACCGATCTTAGCGGCCTGCTGCGCGTGATTCCAAAAATCCGGATGCGATGTCTGTAGCTCCAGATGTGCCAACTCAGCCGTCATGCGAGCAAAGTCAAAGATGCCCCCGTAGTTCAGATACCAATTGCCTGAGGGTCTGCACTCGATTTTTTATCTCATCTAACATGGAGCGATCCTTTCTCGTTACACAGGAGTGGCCGCGATGGCATCCGGTTCTGAACCCTTAGAGCGAAACATGCCTAGTAAGAATAAAATCGCGCAGAGTATAGCACAGCCGTAGGCAAACACATCGCCGTACCGACTGTAAAATGTATGCGGGCGCCAGACCTGAATCGTCGCTTTGATAGCGTGCTCCGTAAATGTCGGCGTGGCTTCGACGATGCGCCCGAATGGATCGATGAATCCAGAAATGCCGGTGTTGGCCGAGCGAGCGAACGCCAAGTGATTCTCAACCGCGCGAAACACGACCATCGAAAAATGTTGCGAGGCTGCCGACGAGGCGCCAAACCAGGCATCGTTCGTGACAGTCACCAAGAACTCCGCCCCATTCGCAGCGAATTGCCGTACCAAGTTCGGAAAGATCACTTCGTAGCAGATGGCGACGCCAAAATTGATCGATCGCGGTGCGGTTCCTGCCATGCCTGTTGCCGCAGAACGGGGTTTCGGCGTCAAGGTCAAGACTGCTGGACCGGGTCCTGCTTCGAAATCGCCGATCCCTTCCACCAGTTTATCGAGGAAAAATAACACCGACGATTTGAGCGGGATATATTCTCCAAAGGGGACCAGATGTTGTTTGTCGTACCGTCCCAACACCTGGCCGTCAGGGGAGAGGAGGTAGGCGCTGTTCAACAGATAGGGCCGCCGGTCTGGGTAGAAACGCACGGCGGGACTCCCAAACAGGATCGGTGCATGGGCTCGATTGGCTATGGCAATGAGTTGCAACTGATAGACCGGTTCACGTTCAAAGACGAACGGCGTTGCCGCTTCCGGCCACACCACCAAATCCGTCCCCAGGCCGAGTTGTTCGGTCAGTCGATCAAAGCGCGCGAGGGTCTCTTCTCGATAGGAGGTGTCCCATTTGACCGCTTGATCGACATTTGGCTGCACCACTCCCACAGTGATGGACGATCGCGGAATATCGGAAAACGGCGTTTCAGATAGCGATGCCAGGCCATACTCCCACGAGAGTGCGACGAGGAGGGCTGCCATGGCCGCGAGTTCCCAAGGGAGCCTGGCAGGTCGGAATCCCCGGAACAAGGGCATCAGCCAGGAGAAAAATTCAGCGATGGCGACGTTCACCATCACAATAAGAAATGAGACTCCGTAGACGCCCAAGTGATCAGCAATTTGTATGATCTCAATCTGACGATATTGAGAATAGCCGAGGAGGCCCCACGGTAATCCACTCAGCGCATAGGTTCGGGTCAGTTCGAGAGTCACCCAGAAACAGGGAAAGACAAAGAAACCGTAGCGAGGGATCAGCATTCGAAACCACACGGCTCCGGCCGAATAGAGACCGACATACAAGCCCAAATAGGCCGTGAGCAGCAACATGAGGCCGTAGCTGATCACCAGCGGGACCTTGCCGTAGGTGTTCATGGCGGTGACCACCCAGGTCATCATGCCTGTAAAGGCAATCGTGCCGGACAGCCACCCGATCCAAAATGCCTGTGTTTTGGTTTTGCCGTCCAATGCCCAATGCAACGGCACAAGGGCGACCCAAGCTAACAGCCCGAGGTCCGATTTTGGGAAACTCAGTGAGAGGAACAGACCGCTCGCGCCTGCTAGAACGAGTGAACGCGCGAGGGAATGGGTCATGACTCGCACATTAGCGAAAGCTGAAGAGGGATGCAACTTTCAGTTGAGGATACAGCCTGCGCACCCACCCTTATTATAGGGGTGAGGTGCGATTTTGGGTTGACGGATGTTCCATGAGCACCTATAAGTATGGGCGGTAATCTGGTATCCAGGTGAAAGACGTGCCCTGATGAAGCGGCCCATGGTAAGAGAGCAGGATTGCCCTGACCTTGATGGAACGATGCGACTCATACAACAGGAGGTTATGTTATGGATCGAAGTGTAGTCGGCTTGTGTCTGAGCCTCAGCTTGATAGCGTTAGCAGTAGGGTGCGCTGGGAAGAACGTCTCGTCCTCTTCAGGGGATGCCGCCTCACGAGCCGGGCAGACTAAGAGCGAAGAGATCAGGCCGGATGCGATCAAGCCGATACCACTTGAGCGATCATTCGAGCGGCCAGCAGACACTGCACCATCCAATCTCGCGCTGTCATCGAATCAGGACTCCGACAGCCAAGCATTGGGCGATGTGTTCTTCGAATACGATCGGTTTCACGTCCGTAAGGATGCGATGCCGGTGTTGGACGCCAATGCCGCATGGCTTCGCGCCAACGGGAGCAAGACGGTGCTGATTGAAGGCCATTGCGATGAGCGAGGTACCGTGGCGTACAATCTCGTCCTGGGTGAAAAGCGGGCGCGCGCGGTGAGGAAATATCTCCAAGACATGGGTGCGCAGGCTTCGCAGCTTCAGATTACGAGTTATGGAGAAACCAAACCCTTCTGCAAGCAGCAAAACGAAGACTGTTACCAACAAAATCGTCGCGCGCATTTCGTGACGAAATAGAAATCGTGTGTGCGCCGGAGGTCTATCTTCTGTGCCAGACATCAAGGAGGAATATGTGAGGCACTATCACACTTACATCTTAGGAATCGGGCTTCTTGGGATCATCTTAGCTACTGGCTGTGCAGGCAAGGGCGAGCGTGTCAATCTGAAGGTTCCCATCGCGAACATGGCAGATGGGAAAGCTGTGTCGATGAGTCTCGCGACTGTCGCGATTCAGCCGTTTGAAGATCATCGTACCGATCGGTCGCACCTTGGTATCAGACATCATCTATGGGGTGGGGAGAGTCACTTCAGCCTCCCGAACGGCACGCTTGGTGAGGCGACAGCACAGGCGTTCGCGGACTTTCTCAATGGGAAAGGTTGGAATGCGACCGTCGTCAAAGGGACTGGAGCCGAAGGGGCAGATATGACCATCACCGGCAGACTCATCGATGTCGGTGTGGATGCTACGAGTGGCATCGGCCAAACGACCCTGAACGCAAAAAGTCGGATGGCTGTCCAAGTGAAGAATCGTGCCGATGGGAGCCAGATCCGTGAGACCCTCACCGGCGTCGGAACAAACCAGGTTTTCTGGTTCGACCCTGAGGATGCCCAGGAATTGCTCAACGAATTGTACAACAAGAATTTCGAAAAGTTTGTGACGGATACCAAGCTTGATGGCATGATCCTCAAACTCCGCTAATGGGGTTCTCCATGCTATGGGCCTGAGAGAATCCATTCGGGATCTCGTGTAAAAATTTTGGATCCGTCAAACGTAATGAGCTCGAACAGCTCATCGATGACTATGAAGAGGGAGAAGGCTACGGCCATACATAGTGAGTCAATCCTTGACTCGCTCGCATCGGAAGAATATCGTATCTCTGTGGGGGGAGCTTAACGCCCCGAGGGAATATGGTTCATAAGGGGATCGAGCGTCGGGATGGTGTGCAAGCCCGGCTTGACCGGGAAGCCTAAAGTCCCGCCAAGATCTCCGTCGTACCTATGCTGTCCTCGGTAGGTGCGCGCTCCTCCCACCCTAATTGCCCGCTCGTTCCGGTTGGCGGTTTTCCCCGTTTCATCACCCCGCCATGTGCAACTGCGCTCCTCTCACAACCGTGATGAGGTCCGCTGTGTCATCTCCATTGTGCGAGATGGCAATGAGTGTGTGCCGAAGCTGTCCAGTGTGGTCACCTGACTGGAGAAGATGAATGAGCACGCACAAGTCACCCGCATCCACGTCCAAGAATACAAACCCCCGTGCAGCGGCTGCAGTGACGGCGGTAGAAATGGGCGCGCGGCAGCGCGAGATTTCCGTCTCCGAATTCTTCACCAAGAATCGGCATTTACTCGGTTTCGACAACCCGCGCAAAGCTTTGCTGACTTGCGTCAAAGAAGCGGTCGATAACGCTCTGGATGCCTGTGAGGAAGCTGGGATTCTTCCTGAGGTGACGGTCCAGCTGGAAGTTGTGGCTGTTGGATCGGCAGCAAGACCCCCTGCGAGTCAGGCCACGCGCTTCCGAGTGACGGTAACGGATAATGGCCCTGGAATCGTCCGCCAACAGATTCCGAAAATCTTTGCGAAACTGTTATACGGATCCAAGTTCCATCGCTTGCGCATGAGTCGAGGTCAGCAGGGGATTGGTATTTCTGCGGCTGGGATGTATGGCCAACTGACGACTGGCAAACCGGTCAAGATCATTTCGCGTATCGGCCCCAAGGCGTCGGCCCATTATTTCGAGGTGCAGATCGATACGAAGAAGAATGAACCTCTGGTCCATGAGAATAAGCAAATCGAGTGGGACCAGCCTCGAGGCACACAGGTGGCGATTGAAGTTGAAGGCCGTTACCAGAAGGGCCGTGCGTCGGTGGATGAGTATCTCGAGCAGACGTCAATTGCCAACGCGCATGTGAAGCTCATTTACCGAACGCCGGAAGGCGAGATAAAGGAATATGCACGTGCCTATCATGAACTGCCGCCTTCGCCGAAAGAAATCAAGCCCCATCCTTACGGCATCGAGTTCGGGATGTTTCTCAAGATGCTCCAGGAGGCGAAGAGTCAGACTCTTTCAGGCTTTCTGTCCAGCGATTTTTGTCGGGTGACACCGGCGCTCGCGGAAGACATGTGCAAGACAGCGAAGGTGTCGCCCAATGCAAGGCCTCGCGACATTCGCGGGACGATCGCCGAAACGCTTTATCATGCGGTTCAAGCGACGAAAATCATGGCGCCACCGACCAATTGCCTTTCGCCGATCGGCGAAAAAGCCATCCTCTCAGGTCTGTATAAACAGATCAAAGGAGAATTCTATACGGCGGTGAGCCGGCCCCCCTCCGTCTATCGTGGTAATCCCTTCATTATCGAAGCAGGACTGGCTTTCGGGAAAGCCCCGGATAGCGAAACCAAGCCCGAGAAGCCGACGATGCCGTTGGCAGAAGGGGAGCAGGAAGAAGGAGATTCGGAACTCGCGCGCGTGATTCGCTATGCTAACCGGGTGCCGCTGCTCTATCAGCAGTCTGCTTGCGCCATTTTCAAGGCGGTGCTGGCGACAACCTGGCGCAATTATGGAATGAGCCAATCACGCGGGGCTCTTCCCGCGGGTCCGATGGCTATCTTCGTGCACATTGCTTCCGTCTGGGTGCCCTTTACCAGTGAATCGAAAGAGGCGATCGCGGAGTACGACGAGATCCATAAAGAAATTACCCTCGCGCTTCGTGAGTGCGGGCGTCGGCTTGGGCTCTTCCTGCGACGTCGCGAGCGAGCAGCGAGCGAATTCCGGCGGCGAAATATTTTTGAACTCTATATCGAGGAGGTCGCCGAAGCCTGTAACAGGTTAAAGGGTGGGAAGCTGCCCGTTGAGAAGTTGAAAGCGCAGCTGCAGAAGATTGCGTCCTCCCGGACCGGCGGCATGAAGACGGATGAAACACTCGGCAAGACCGGCGCCGGACCGGAGGGCCTGCCGCATTCCATTATTGTCACAGCGGAAGGTATCGAAGGAGAGGCTCCATTGGTGGCTCCTAATTCCGATGAAATAGCAATCGAGGAGCAGCCTGCTGTTTTGAAATCTGAACGGCGACAGAAGGCAAAGACCGCGTCTGCCAAGAAATGGTCTGGCAAGGCCACCGCCTTCCCATCGGTTCCGAAGAAGGGTTCCTCCTCACAGCACCGTGGAGGCACGGTCGGTACCGGTCGCAAGACTCACCGGACAGAGAAGAGAAAATAGGACGACGTATGGCAAAAACGAAAATATCAAAGAACGGGGCGGTTGAGAAGAAACTGATCGGGCTGGCCGATATGGTGATCGCATCCGCGCAGCGTGAAAAAGATCCGACGATGGAGATTCCGCTTCGTGCCCTTTCGAACGTGACGTTTAATCCGCGCAAGGGCCTGCTCGAAATGGGAAGCAAGAAACAGGCGCGTTCGTTCTTTAACGTCGGGATGGCTAAGAAATTTATGCAGACGATGTTGGTCGCGGACGCTCTCTCAGAACTGCAGCGCGCGGAGCTGACGACGTCGCTCAGAGAGATCTACTATCGAACGAAACACACCCTTCAAGACTCCAATGAGAACACCTTCGATACCCAGGACGAATCGGACCCGATCATCGAAGATCTGGAAGTGTCGCTCGTGGCGCTCCGTGAGGAATTACATGTACGCGCAGAAAATGGAGGAAGTGTCGTCGGCCCACTCGTACTCGGTGACGACGGCGATCGTGTGGATTGCGCCAAACTGGGCAAAGGGGGGTATTCGGTTCCATCGATAGTCGAGCCAGAGTATGTGGAGATTCGCCGTTGTACGGCTGACTTTGTGCTCTTGGTTGAAAAAGGCACACAGTGGAATCGTCTCTCGGAAGATAAATTCTGGCGCCGTTATAATTGTGTGCTATTGACCGGCAATGGGCAACCGCCTCGTGGGGTGCGCCGTTTGGCCAGGCGGCTACACGAGGAATATACACTTCCGGTCTATGTCCTGGTCGATAACGATCCCTGGGGGTACTATATCTATTCTGTCGTCAAGCAGGGTTCGATCAACTTGGCGTTCGAAAGCCAACGGATGGCGATTCCCAAAGCCAAGTTCATCGGTCTGTCCAGCGCCGACCCGGAACGGTATGAGCTTCCGCGTAACGTCGGAATTAAACTGAACGAGAAGGACATGACCCGTGCGAAAGAACTTCTTAACTATCAGTGGTTCCAGAAGCCGGCCTGGCAGGCAGAAATCAAGCGGATGCTCGCGAGCGGACTCAAGTACGAACTGGATGCCCTTGCCAACAAGGACTTCCAGTACCTCACGAAAAAATATCTTCCACAAAAACTCAAAGAGAAAGACTGGCTCGACTAAGCCGATCCGTTCCCTTGTATCGTATTTTGATCTCGGTATCTACTCCGCGGGCAACATCAGATACAGCCCGATCACAATGATTGGCGCCATCACGTACATCGCTTTCTTGCCGAAGCTATCGTAGACGCCATAGATCAAGATTGCGCCCATGAAGAAGAAGTAGAGCTGCCCGATACCCCGGTACCCTGCGCTATGTTCCGCCGCCAATGCGAGGGAGGGCGATCCCAGGATCAGTCCGGCCGATAGGGTTGCCAGTCGTTTCATCTCAGTCTCCATTTCGATAAGGTTAAAACCCAGGACATCATGTCGATGGGTGTTACTGTTGCACAAACAACAACGTCCTCACGGCGAAGTCTGCCAAGAGGGCGCGATTCGATTCTTGAACGATTCTGTATAGCTGGATTGGGCGAGACTAGCAAGAGGGCACCATACACCTCTGTGTTTTATAAATAATGGACGCCATGATGCGCCTTCTCATAGTCAGAAGTCAAACCGGCGCCAGTAGGGATACGGGGTGTAGGGCGAGAAGCTTGTCGGTGCAAAGGAGAGAATTAGGCTAGGCTTTCAGGCTGAGCTATCAGAAAAACTACCGATAGGCGAATACGTCCATCTGAATCGACTTGATCGGTTTCGCTTCCCCATGAACCATGCGCCGAACTCGCTCGGTTGCGTCGCGGCTGAACACTGGTTCGCCGCAATGGAGGCAGACCGTCGCAGGAATTTGCTCAACCTGTACGGGCTTGCCCTCGATATCAAAGACCTCCGTGAGGAGTTCTTGACGGCTCTCGGTCTTCCCGCACACATGACAGCGAAACATAGCTACCTCCGTCTGGCGTAATCATACCACTCTGTGGGGTCCGGCTCATAGATCGTAATGATCTTCAGCAAGTCAGAATCGACATGAGAGGCCTGAATATGTACCGGTCGACCTGTGACTGTGAACCCGAGCAACAGGCTGCTTGGCGCATATTTGTCGTCGGGATAATCCTCAATGATGCTCGCGTGTGCTCCGGCCTGTTGGATCTCAGCATCGCTAATATTTCGTTCAATGGCGCGCTTAAAGGCATGGCGGCTGAATTCAAATTCACCAGCAGTGAGTTGTCGGCGAATGTCATCCAGCGTTTTCATGGGATGGGGTAGCGCGACTATAGCGGAAGCCCTCCTTCAGTACAATGAGAAGAGGTAAGGGATTAGGGGTGTGATCCGGGGTGAGGGCTGAGGTGGGAGTCACGTCAGGCATGAAGGGTGGGGGGGCAGAATAGTTAATTTTGAATGATCGATATTGAATGGTTGGGATGAGCGGCAAGGGTAGAACAGCGAGGAAAGCGCCGGATCGACGCCCGAAGGCGGGTTGTCGGACAAATTTTCAAATAGAACAATAGCAAAGACTCCCGACCCCTATGTTTTGGGCTCAGTTTTCAAGGTCTCAAATTGTGACCTCAAATGTTCAACTTCTTCAGGTCACAGCTGAACTACGAAACCTGCCGGACATCTCTTCGTTGTTGCACCGAAATTGCTCGCTAGGCCTCAGGTGGCTTGCAGGCGATTGAACCAATGGTCGGGGTAGCCTTTGGCATGGGCGACCGCGAGCACTCGAACTTCTGTCTGGAGCTCAAGAAACACGAGTGTGTATTGGAACGGGGGAGTAAGGCCCGTCGAGCCTCTCGCAGGATGCTCAAAAAGGCCGTTCAGCAAGGCCGCAGCGAGCAAAGACCGGAGGCGTACCCTCTGGGGTACGTTGAGGATCTGAGCGACGCGAGAACGATGCTGGCGGGCTTTTTCAGCATCCGTTACGATCGGTAGCTTGCGTTGATGCGCACATAGTCGAAAGACAGATCGGTTGTCCAGATATGAGCCCGATGACGGCCTTGTCCCAACCCCACAACGATCGTGAATTCATTCTGGCGAAAGACTTTCGCGATGCGGGCTTCAGCAGGGAGTCCGAGACCCATTCCTTTCGCGACCATCGGAACCCCGCCGAACGACAGGCTTAGCTTTGAGGGAGTAATCGGAACCCCGGCTCGTCCGATCGCCGCCATCACACGACCCCAATTGGCATCCTCCCCGAACAGGGCGGTCTTTACCAGATTTGATGTGGCGATGGTGTGGGCGACCTGCCGTGCCTGCGCCACGGTGGCTGCGCCCGTCACCTCGATGTTCACCACCTTGGTGACACCTTCCCCGTCACGACAAATTGCCAGCGCGAGTGCTTGGCAGGCTTCTGTCAGGAGTTGGAGGAAGCGCCGAAAGGCGGGCGTGCCTTCTTTGATGATACGGTTTTCTGCCATACCGTTGGCCAAGCAGAGGACCGTATCGTTGGTACTCGTGTCTCCATCGACTGAGATGCAGTTGAATGACTCGTTGGCCGCGAGACTGAGAGCCCGTTGGAGAGCGCTCTTCGTGATTGACACGTCCGTAGTGAAATAGGCCAGCATCGTAGCCATGTTGGGATGGATCATTCCAGAGCCCTTGGCCATCCCGCCGATGGTGATTAAGCGCCCGCCGATGCTGTCTTGTAGCGCGATGGTTTTCGGGCGTAAGTCGGTTGTCATGATTGCCCGAGCGGCATCCGGGCCTCCGCGGTCGCTGAGTTGATCGAGCAACTGCGGTATGCCCTTGACGATTCGATCAACCGGTAGTAGACGGCCAATCACGCCGGTAGATCCGACGAAGATTTGCCGCGCGGGAACTCCGATGTGGCGTGCGAGCAACTGCGCAGTTTTCTTTGCGGCGGCTAAT
>JBDTSF010000165.1:0-4490 GCA_039931295.1 Nitrospirota bacterium
CGCATGCTGTAATAGCGGCGCCCATCGCGATCATGCCAAATGACGCAGAACGGATGTTCGGCAGACAAGCGTTCACCGATCTGACTCGTCAGGACTGCGCTTTGGACCGAAGGAACGACGGCTCCGTGAAAGTCGATTAACATCGCTTGGGCTGCAAGTTTGCTCACGAGCTCGGTTTCGTAACGTAGGATGGCACGGCCTTCCTGTTCCAATTCCTTCTGCGTAAAATGATTCCAGAGGTGATAGTCGAATGGATAGGAGGCGACGGCCGCATTAATTTCACGACTGAAGGGGAGCGTCCACGTCCAAAGATCTTTGTCTTGGATATAGTCAAGGAGCCACGGAATCGGCTGATCGTGGGCCCATTCCCAGGCCAGGACCGCTCCGGATTTCTTCATGTCGAAGTACGCATAGGGAAGACCGGCGAGGGCCTTCTCCGCGGTGATATGATGATCGAGCACAAGGAGCGCCTGCGTCTGCGCCGCCATAGTTTCCAGCGTTTCGCGGGCATAACTGAAATCCACGATGACGACTCGTTGGTCCTCTAGCCCTGTGGGAGGAGGATTCCCGTGTTTCACGGGTATAAACCGAGCTGCTGGAAATCGATTCCAGATCGCCCAAGCGGCGCCGAACCCATCGGCGCATTCGGCATGATAGAGCACGACAGTGGGAGAATCGGAGAATTGGTGTTGTGTGCGAGAACCGGCCATCGCAGGGAGCATACCATGATGAAGCGTCGAGACTAAAGCGGCTTTATGACTCGGACAGGCTCCTAGTAGGCTGCGGGAAAGCTCGGTTCACTGGGAAAACACCAGAAACGTATCGCAGAATTGGGCTGACACCACAATATCGCAGGATGCTCAAAAGGGCCGTCCAGCAAGGCCTCAGCGAGCGAAGAGGTGAGGCGTACGCTTCGGTACGTTGAGCCTCTGAGCGATGCGAGAACGATGCTGGCGGACTTTTTCAGCATCCTGCTAGAGAGCGTTGAGACGGTCGATCAGCTGACGCAACCGGCTCGCACTCCGTCGATTGGAGGTAAAGGTCAGCCGCGGTAATTCTCGTAGACTTGGCTCGTCGAGCTCTTCGGGGAGCGCCCCACGCAATTCGAAGGTGCCCTCGGATAACAGATCGCCAAACGTGTCATGAAGGTCGGCCACCTGCTCGGGGGAAATGCCCGTTTTCAGCCGCATGACCAAGAGGCGGCCCACATAGCGGATGGAATGGAACCGGCGATAGAAACCTCTGATCTCATCTATCGCCTCGTCTATGGACGTGGTGATTTTGAACAAGCTGAGATCTTCATGATTAATAAGCCTACGGGCCAAAAGTTGGCGTGTGATGAAGGTGTACCAGTCGTCCCAATAGTCGCAGCCTGGAGCCTGGAGGCATACGATCGGCTGAGGATCGCTCTTTCCGGTTTGGGCGAGGGTGAGAATTTCAAAGCCTTCATCATGTGTCCCGAAGCCGCCGGGAAACAACGCAATAGCGTTGGCCTCTTTCTGAAAGATGAGTTTGCGGGTAAAGAAGTATTTGAACGTGACGAGCTTGGGGTCATCGGCGATCGTGGCATTCGGGCCCTGTTCGAAGGGCAGCATAATATTCACCCCGAAGCTATTCTCGCGTCCGGCGCCCTCCTGGCATGCGCGCATGATCCCATCGGCGCCCCCGGTAATGACCATGAACCCTTCCTCGACGATCCGACGGGAAAACTGGAAAGCCATCTGGTAGTTGGGATCGTCCGAGTCGGTGCGGGCCGAACCGAAGATACTGATCTTGCGTCGATCGCAATAGCCATGGAAGACCCGGAAGGCATGACGCAGTTCTTTGATGGCGCGATTGACGATCTTGAGATCCAGGATGTCTAGATGAGAATCGTGGAGTCGAAGCGTTCCGGCCAGAAGCTCCTTCATGATCGCCGCTTGCAGGTCGTCTTCAGGACTGTCGAGCAGGAGGCGAATTTGACTGAGCAGCTCCTCGTTCGAGGGAAGAGGACGAGAACGGGACTGGGACGTTTTCATGTAGTTATCCATAGGGGGTTTTATTTCATCCTTAGAGAGAAAAATTCTATCAGCTGATCGCCTATCGGTCAAAGGAATGGAACATCGGTGTGCGATTAAGAGAGATGGGGTGAGG
Source organism: Nitrospirota bacterium (assembly GCA_039931295.1). Classification (GTDB taxonomy): domain Bacteria; phylum Nitrospirota; class Nitrospiria; order Nitrospirales; family Nitrospiraceae; genus Palsa-1315. The sequence goes on from JBDTSF010000165.1 coordinate 2,134, forward strand.
GGGGCATTGTCTGAAGCGCCCAGGCTCTGATCCGCCCGAGATCGGGGGATGAGAGGTCAGTGAACTGAATATCGACGTGCCAGGTACGAGTCTCGCCTGATGTGTCATCGGGTTCTACGTGAGGCGCTTCACTGGCCAACACCTTCCCACGAATGGTCAGAGGCGTATTTTGACCGGAAATCGAAAAGGCCAGTACGACGTTTGTCTTTGGCGTGAGCTTTGTCGACGATTCGATCAACCCGCCCGCATGGCTCAGCTGGGTGATGATGGCGTTATAGTTGAGCCCCGGTTCCGGGGCTTGTCCAACCACACTCACCACGACCGGAATTCTCGTACTCCGTCTTGGTGGGTTGAGCAATACGTCCTGCGCACTGAGTACCCCGACCGGTTGGTGCTGCTTGGTGACAATTAAGAGGGAGGCGCCTGTGGCCATCATGAGTATCGAGGCCTCTGATAAGACCTCATCGTATTCGATGAATTGTACCGGCCGTGTCATGATCGTCCGGACTTCGATCTCGTGCGGTTCGAGTCCCTGAGCGACAACTTTTTTGACGATGTCGGTTGGCGTCATAAGGCCGAACTGTGTGTCGGTATCCTTGATAAGCAGACAGGGCGCCTGCTCTCGCTCAAGCAACATGGCTGCCTCACTGACGGAGACGTCCCCTGGAATTTGTACAACCCCTGGTGTCATCATATGGGCAACCATCGTGGGTATAAGCGGTGTCGTCTTAACGGACTTGTCATCGTCGTTCATCATGGGCTCGAGCACTCCCTCGATTGATGCCTGCACGATTCGTGAGGGCCTGCCCCTGGCGACGTATGCCAAGTATAGCAGACAGGTTTCTCTTGCCCATGAATCGGGCTTCCCTTGTCAAACAAGGAGTTCGGCGAATAGACTAGGCCAATTGTCAGTACAGTACGAGAGTTGATCCTATGCCTGATTCCGGTTTTGTTCAACAAGACTTCCAGCGCCGCCTCAAGACCATTCCTCTGCTGGAAATGGGGCTGTCAGTCGACGTCTATTCTCCCAACCTGTTCGAGCTGGTGAACCGGCTCAAGGAGCAAGGACTTCAGCCAGGCTATCTTGAAGTCTTTAAGGCAACGACGAGCACACTGTCAACGGTTCGCCAGGCGATGCCGGATATATTATTGGGATACCATGGGGAGGGGTTGTGGATCACTCAGCCGGACGTTCAAGCCTCTCCGTTCTTTCAACAGGATGTAGACGAGATGGTCCTGCAGCTCAATAGCATCCAGAGCCTTTGGCTGAATCATGAATGTGCGATGAAGCAGATGGCGGGCTATTCGTTCGGTACGTATGTCCCGCCACTCTATACGCGGTTGAGTGCTGAGGCGGTGGCTGCCAACATTGCGGCGGTTCAGCAGATGATGGATCGGCAGAACTGCCGAGCAGATAGGGCGGCGCCGCTCTTTCTCTTGGAAATGCCGCCGCTCACATATTTTTCCGCGGGCACGATATCGATCCCCCATTTTTTTCGGCTTGTCGCAGGGTCGGTACCCTGTGGCCTCGTGCTGGACATCGGGCATCTCTGGACGGTCTATCGCTATACCACTGCCTGCCGACGGATGTCGCTTGAACGATTCGTCGGGGAGTTCCTCGATGAATTTCCTCTGGATCGAGTCGTCGAAATCCACATCGCGGGGTTAGCCTGTCATGAGTCGATTGGTCAGTCAACCTCGGGAGAGGAGCTTCCTGAATGGATCGACGCCCATGCCGCTCCGGTTCCGTCGATCCTCTTTACGATGCTCGAACAGGTCCTGGCCCATTCGAACCTCGCGAGTCTCCGGGGGGTGGCGCTCGAAGTGGACACCAAGCCGATTGAGATGATTGTGGGGGAGTATGCAGAGGCTGTTCGGCGTTTTTCCCCCGTCGTTCAGCAGACGATGGCGAGAGGAACTTCTCTAGAACACTCAATGGAGCTGGCGCCACATCCGATTTCTGTCCAGGTCCCGGTGTGCCAGTCAGACCGACAGCAGCTACATGATGACTATACGCGCTATGCGCAAATTATCTCGGGGCATGCTCCCGCGACAGGGCCGGAATGGCAGGAAGCAGCCGCCGAAGCGACCGGTATGACTCGTTACCGCACGGTATATCTCCCCTATGAGATTCTCCATTGGGGAGGAGATCTCGTGGAGATGTTTCCGCAGACTTGCCGGGTGTTAGCGGAGCGGGGCATTGACCTGACAGAGTTTGTGGCATTCTGGTTTCGGTCCCCACGACCGCTCACGCACTCGTATGATTTCTTCCTCCTGAAGATCGAACGGTTTTGCGAATTTGTGACGGAACGTGCATTGGATCTACAGAGCTGCGTACAACAGGAATGTGATATCTT
>JBDTSF010000166.1:0-2470 GCA_039931295.1 Nitrospirota bacterium
TCATCAGGATCAACGGTTTGAACACTTCGCGGGGATGCACGATGGCCAAGGTCAGAGAACCGATGGAGACAATGTTGACCCCGATGATGCGGTGCTTCGCATCCAGCCCGCAGACCAAGAATTGCTCGCGGTCGAGTCCCGCAAAGAGCGGCCTGAGAAGGGCTGCAGCGGTCGCCGAGGTGGTCAGCGGTGATGAAGGTGGGACGGCCCGGTTCTCGCGCACCAGCGTCACGCGAAATCGTGGCACCGCATAGGGGTTACCCGGCTTCGGCTGCCGGATACCGTTCAAGAGGCCCTGTGAACTGTGAATGGCCATATCCGCCTCCCTCTTCATCAAGATGTTTAGCCCCACCCTTCACAGCACAGGGGGTGGGGCGTCGAAGAAGCAGGCGGGATGGCGCGCTCGCGGGGGACAGGCCTGACGCGGGCGGGGCCCAAAGGGAAGGGACCGAGAAGGCGTGGCCCCTGCTCGTTCGCGCCGGCTCGCACCCACTGGGCGTGCAGTCCGAAACCCGCTGCGGAGATGGAGCTGTGGGGGCGTTGTCACCCTGCTGGACAGGTGGGCTGCAGTGAATACCAAACATGTGCCCAAGACCGAAGTTGGACCCGGAAAGACGTGACCCGCATTCTCGACAAGGGCCGGAGCGCGACACCTTGACGCTGGATGAAAAGGCCAAGACTACCTACTCCGCTGGGAACGGGCGTCTGATCGAGCCAAAATATTTAGATCTAAAGACGATTGCAGTGTATTCCTCCTGTTCGGTACGCTGGCTTCGCGCTCGTCTCGTTGATCGGACGCATCCACTGCCGCATCACCGTATCGAAGGCAAGCTCCTCGTCAAGAAGGAAGACTTTGATCAATGGATAGAAGCCTATCGGGTCTGCCAGCAGCCTCAGGAGGTGAATAGGATGGTGGAAGAGGTGCTGAGCGATCTCTTTCCCGCTCAAGCCAGGGCTTGACATCATGAACCCCCTGTGTTTACTCTTACAAGTAAATGATGATCAGGGCGATTCGGCATCGGCAGAAGCTTACGCTCAAGATGCTTGCCAAGAAGGCGGGAGGAATGAGCTATACCTTTCTCTCCAACGTCGAGACCGGGAAAGCCGACCCGTCGCTGAGCACCTTAAAGCGATTGGCGACCGCGCTCGGCGTCTCTATCAGTGAGTTGGTCAAAGATCCGCCGGCTGAATCGAAGAGGAGACCCTAATGGCTGTCAACATTCGACATTGGAAGGGAGCCTGGTGGGTCTTTATCAATCACCAGGGGACCCGCAAGGCGAGGCGGGTTGGTGTGGGAGAATCCGGAAAGAAGGCGGCCAAGCAGGTGGCTCAACAGATTCAAGCGCGTCTCGTTCTTGGGCAGACAGCCTTTGACAGGCACAAGACCGGCGTGACGATCGAAGGGTATGCGGAGACGTTTCTCCAGCGCATCGAACACACCCGCAAGCCCTCGACCTATGACGGATACACATCGATACTGAACCGTGACATCCTGCCAAGGCTGCGTGGGATGAATCTCCAGGGCGTGACCCGTGAAAAGGTCAAGGCCTTGGCGATGGCTGGGCTCGAGAAAGGTCAATCGCCGAAAACGGTCCAAAATACGATTCGCTGTCTGAGTAGCCTGTTCAGCCATGCCGTGGAAGATGGTCTCTTACTTGTGAATCCTGCCTTGAAACCGGGGAAGTTTCTCCCCAAGATCAGCAAACGCCGCGGGATCAATCCCTTGACCCGTGAAGAAGTCGCGACGCTGCTCAGGACGGCCAAGGCGAGAGCCTCCCGCTACTATCCCATTTTTCTCTGTGCCGCGAGGACCGGCCTTCGGATGGGAGAACTGCTGGCCCTCCGATGGGAAGATCTGGATTTCCGCGGACGCTTTCTCCAGATCTCACGCAGCTACACGCACTGGAAGATCACCACCCCGAAGTCTGGGGAGAGTCGGCGAGTCGATATGTCGCTGGAATTGGCCCAGACGCTGAAAGACCTCCTCCTTGAACGACAGGTGGAGGCTGGAGCCAACGGCGCTGAAGTTCCGCCTTGGGTGTTCTGCAACGAAAAGGGTGGGCTCATGCATCCGCACAATCTGCGCGATCGTATTTTCTACGGACTACTCAAAAAGGCGGGACTGCGCCAGGTGCGGTTCCATGATCTGCGCCACACGTTCGCCTCGCTGCTTTTGCAAAACGGCGAAAGTCCTGTATACGTCAAAGAACAGCTGGGCCACTCCTCGATTCAAATCACGGTGGACTGTTACGGGTATCTGATTCCGGGAGGAAACAAACAGGCCGTGGACCGGCTCGATACACTAGCGATCAATACGGCTTTAGAGGCCGAATCTGCAACCCCCGCGCAACCGAGATGGGCTCCAGTGCCGAAGGGAATCAGAGAAAACCCCGTAGATCAAGCAGTTATCGTGGGAAGGAATGGGGTGAGTGACGGGTTTCGAACCCGCGACCTCCGGATCCACAATCCG
>JBDTSF010000167.1:0-6398 GCA_039931295.1 Nitrospirota bacterium
CCCGACGCCCCATCTCGGCCCACCCATACCGCTCGACGAGTTCCTTGACAATGGTTTCCAGCGTAATTCCGTGCAATGGATCGCGGGGGTGGGAGGTTGATGATGGTTGGGTCATAAGCGGTGCACTCCAGGGAGCAAGGCTACACTTTGGTGGGGAGTTCTACAAGCGGCTTTGGGAGATGGAGAATAAATTCCGGGGTGAGGTGGGCTCCGGTTACGGTGCCATCCTCATTGTTTGCGCCAGTCTCGTTGAAGAAGGGGGCGCCTCTGATTGAGCAGGTAGATCAGGTAACGGGAGTGATGATTGTCGCGACGGGAGTCCTACTGTCGGCTGTGATGGCGACTTGATCGCTGTTGGTTGCATTCGGGGAATCTGCCACTGTGAGAACAGCCGTGAAAGTCCCTGTTGTGCCGGACAGGTGTAGGGGATTCGCTGTAGTCGAAGCCTCGCCATCGCCAAAGGTCCAGCGATAGGTCAATGGTTGATTGTTTGGGTCAGTGGAACTACTCGATGAGAATCGGACAGGTAGTGGCAGAGCTTCACCTGCGTTGTGTTCGTCAGAGTAAATTGGGGCTTCTGCCACGCCGCTTCCCTGCGCTAAGAGCTGTGAGCAGCGCATGGAGGGTTGGGTGTTCTGGGTTGTACATTGGCCCTGTTATGAGCGTTCTGTGGTGTTCCTTTCATAATATGGCCATCCGAAATTTTCGCCGTGGCCTATATTGATTGCTTCCAGGTGCCCCACTGCACATCGCCGATAATAGGGTATCCCATCGGACGAACTGATCGTGCATTGGAAGGGATTGCGAAGTCCTAGATCCTAAACCGTGTAACCCGTGCATCGGATCGCTGAAATGAGAGGGACGTAAGGGCAAAAGGCATAGAGTAGGGAGTCAGAGGTCAGGAGTGGAGGGCAAAGAGGATACAGCACGAGTTGGGAGCTATTGACCTATCGCTGGTGGCGGGAGAAGGGAGGAATTGGCAAGCGCCTCATGTTTGTCTGGCTTGTCTGAGTGATGGAAACAGACCAGACCCACTAAATCAGCTGGGCAAACTACGACCAGCCAACCGAAAGTCGTCTATGTCTTCCGTTTGAGCATATCTGCGAGATGGGAAAACGGTGTGAAAGTCGCCGGTCGATCTTGCTCTCGACTGGGAGGTATCTCTCTGGGTGGGGATGTCACCTGGTTCCGCTGGTGCTCATTGTCGTGACAGTAGAGACAGAGTAATTCCCAGTTGCTTCCGTCCGGCGGATTGTTATCGTGGTTGTGGTCTTTGTGATGAACTGTAAGCTGGCTCAGCTTTTTGCCATCAAATTCTCGTCCGCAATGCGCACAGATCCAGGGAAACATTTTGAGCGACTGCTCTCGATAGGTCTGTTGCAGTTGAGTCTGGTCTCGGTGTGCCATGTAAGCCTCGATGTAGAAGATTGCACGTTTCGGAGAGGTTTTTCAGAACGGTGCAGGCTCATGCGTTGTCCATGCAACCCCAGAAGCGCGAAATTCGATTGGTCGCCTGGCAGCAGGTCTGCTGCTATATGAGTTGTGTGCAGGGCCAACAGAAAACCCGGATGGCTGGTTTGACCCATCCGGAGCGTTGGGCCTCTGTACACCAGGCTTTGACTGCCTCGGCGACCTTGTCACGTTGACCGGACTCGAGCGAAACCAAAATTACACTATTTCCCCCTGCGTAGAACGAGATCCCATCCGTCGATCCCGACTGTCCTGTCCCATGTGCGCCCGGGAACTCGGTATAGGCTGTGACCGCGCAGGTTTGCAGAATTTCATGTACGCGTTCTTTCAGCGAGGTGCGAAACGCGATCATCAACATGTCCATGGGCAACCTCAGTACAGATGGTCCCTGACTATAGCAGGTCTCCGACGAATCTTGGAAGCACGATAAAAATTATCATGGAGAAATGCCTGTGGGCCATCAATATTTTCCTATGGTTTGCCGGAGGCGCACGCATAGCCGGAGGACGAGAACGCGAGGCTGGGGCGGTGCTCATTAGCCAAGTGCAATAGGTAAGGCGCGCATGGGTTGACTACCGCAGAGATGTTCAGCTTAGGGGAGTTGACCGTTGGGATTTGTTCTCTGTCCAAGGTCGAAGTATTTGGTGCGTCTGACGTAGTGCAATCGACTGGGGGCGACGCAGAATCCCGCACGGCAATCAGGAACGGTGAGCACAGTCTTGCCAGATAACCTGTGATCCCGAGGTGATGAGCCTTGGTACATGGGTGTGCCGAATCTTCTACACACTCAATTACTCAAGCGCTTAAAAAAAACAATCTGATCGAGATGAGAGTGCCGTAGCGCGTGATGTCAGCGCTGATACTGAGCGATGCGTCCTTGAGTGGATACAAAGGCACCTGAGCGAATGATTCGAATTGGGGAAACACCAGAGGGCGCTCTGTATGTAGAGGCCTACACGCATACACATGCACAGAGGGGCGCCAAGCACAAATACGCCGGAAGACTTTCCCGGTTTGTGTGATGAGTGGAAACCATAATCACGTTTTTAACAGAATTTCTCAGACAAGTCATGTAGTTGTGAGACTTAATCGTCACTATTCCTCATCTCCTCATCCCCAACGTAGTAGGAAATTATATTGTTCAATAACGATTTTCCCGTGGCACATAAGTTGCTGATGGGTAAGTCCGACAACGCTCAGCATCACGCCATCTCGACAGCTTTTGCAGAACAGGTAAGTCGATCGGCGGAACGACCTAAGGCCGTGTGACAGTGCAGATGGTCCATCGAATGGATGAAACGAGTGTCATGCTTCACGAATGTGTAAGTGCCGCACTCATGCGATGAAGGATGCTGGATACAGACTAATCTCCCAGTAACCTGCCACGCCCTCCATCACTACTGACAGATCGAACGCGTGATAGTGAGTGGACTAAGTTGTCCCAAAAGAATGGAGCCTATTGTGCAATCTAGAACAAGAACAGTTCTTACATCAGTCGCGGTGCTGTGTCTCACGATAGTCTTTGGCACGTCGCCTCTCCTCGCTGAACCCAGTCCAGCCATTGGGCCGTTGACAGTCCATCCGACAAACCCACGGTACTTTGCCGATCCGACAGGGCGCGCGGTGTATCTCACCGGCTCACATACGTGGTCTAACCTGCAGGATGGGGAGACCAGCGCCTTCAACTACACGAGCTACCTCGGACTTCTTCAGGCCAACCATCATAATTTTATTCGTCTCTGGATTTCTGAGTCCCCTCAGGCCGACGCCGGACTGATGCCCGCCCCGGGATTTGTCGGGGGTGCTCCTTGGTATAAAAGGGCGTCGCCGTTGCCGTATGCCAGGACAGGACCTGGGAATGCAGCAGACGGTTTGCCCAAGTTTAGCCTCAATCAGTTCGATCAAGCCTATTTTGATCGCTTGCGGTCGCGGGTGATGGCTGCCCGTGAGCAGGGGATTTATGTCGGCATCATGTTGTTCAACTTTCAGACGGCCTGGAATACCAACGAGACCCTCCCCAATCGAAACGTCTGGCGCTATCATCCCTATAACACCACCAACAACATCAGCGGAGTCAACGGCGACCCGAACGGTAACGGCAACGGAGAAGAGACCCATACGCTCCAAGTGGCGGCTGTCACTCAAGCGCAAGAAGCATACGTCAAGAAAGTGATCGACACCGTCAACGATCTCGATAACGTGATGTTTGAGGTGTCGAACGGAGACACCTCAGGCGATCCGGCCTGGCAATTTCACATCATCAATGTCATCAAGACCTACGAGGCGGGAAAACCGAAGCAGCACCTTGTGGGCATGACCGGAGCTGAGAAACTCAGCAATAGCCTGCTCATGACCAACCCCGGTGACTGGACCTCCTTCGCCGCAACGACCTACAACAGTCCGACCGATCATTACAGCAGCAACCCTCCGGCGACCGATGGTACGAGAATCAGCATCCTGGATACCGATCACATAGGGTACTCGCTCTTTCAGAACGATGCCGCGCTGACACGCGGCTGGGTTTGGAAAAGCTTCACGCGCGGGCACCATCCCATTGTAATGGAAGACAGTACCGGTTTCTCTGGCTGGGCAGCCGGACGATCGGCTATGGGCCACACCCAATCCTATGCGTCACGGATGAATCTGGCCGGCGTGACTCCGCTGAACACCCTGTCCTCTACAAGCTATTGCTTGGCGAGTGTAGGGCAAGAGTATCTGGTCTATCAACCCGCAAACGGACCGTTTACCGTCAATGTTGCCGGTGGGGCTTACGTCTTTGAATGGTTCAATCCCGTGACAGGGAGCATTGCAGGGACCGGGACAGTTGGGGCCGTCGGAGGCGAGCAATCGTTTACGCCGCCCATTAGTGGGCCAGCGGTGCTCTATCTCAAAGCCAGCGGCGCCACGCCTCCGGCGACACCACCTGCCGCATCTCCAGTCGGTCACTGGAAGCTGGACGATGGGAATGGATTAATCGTTGCTGATGCGTCGGGCAATGGTCTTACGGGAGCCTTGGTGAATAGGCCTGTATGGACCAGTGGCTGGCTCGGCGGTGGTCTCAGCCTGAATGGCACGAATGACTATGTTCAAATTCCAAATCCAGGCCCACTTTCGCCACAAAAACTGACCCTGTCTCTCTGGGTCAATCCCTCCAGCTTCGCGAATCCCGACGGGTCTTCCGTGCTTGCCAATGTGGGGCTTCGCGATGGGACAGATGGGCATTATGGATTGGCGATTGATACGACCGGTCGACCCGTGGCGATGTTAAGCATTGGCGAGGGTGAAGGAAATACCTTCTCTCTCAAGGGCTCAGCCCTCACCGTGGGCCAGTGGGGCCATCTGGCCATGACCTATGACAACGCGACGTTGAAGCTCTATGTCGATGGGGCTGTGGCTGGTCAGATGTCCATCAACCGTATGCGGACCACGAGTCCTGCGCCGTTGATGCTGGGGAGAGGAGGCGAGGCGGCACACTATTTCAAAGGCATGCTTGACGATGTGCAGCTGTATAGTCAGGCATTGAGTGCTGCGGACATTGCCGCGCTTGTTGGAAATGGTCCTCTTCCCCCGCAGTCTTCACCGCCAGCCTCCTCTTCGCTGCCAGAGGCTGGGGTGTCGCCATTGACCGGGCTTTCGTCATTGGCCGGGGTTTCGTCTCTGGCCGCGGTTTCTCCTTTGTCCTCAGATCCATCGCAGACGTTTTCTCTCGCAGCCGTCACAACCTATAAGGCTTCAACCGATTTTAGGAATGTGCAAGGATATCGAGGCTGGTACTACCGAGATTCGCAGGGCCGGAACATGACGTTTAATTCCACCTACAACCGCTGGCAGGGGGCAGAGACCTACCTGATGCTGTGGAATAGCGGTGGTCACCCGGGAAACGGTGCAGAGGCGATACGACGCTGGGTGGCACCCTCCTCCGGTACCGTCCAAATCACCGGAAATGCGAAGGATCTCGATACTAGTGGAGGCGGAGGAGTCACGGTGTCGATTTGGTTAGGCACTCGTCTCTGGTCTCAAGCCATCGCTAACGGCAACACAACAGGGTTCAACTACAACCTGACGACGACTATCACAGCCGGTCAAGCTATCGATTTCGTGATCAGCCAAGGGGGCGACGGCAATAATAGCCATGACTCAACTGGCTTTGATCCGACGATCACCCTTACGACTGGTGGGACCGCGCCACCCCCTCCAGGAGGCTCTGCGATCGTGTCATGGAATGCCAACACAGAAGCAGATCTCTCTGGTTACCGAGTTTATTATGGCACGAGTTCACGCAACTACCCCAATTCGATCAGTGTAGGGAAAGTCACGTCTGCCACAATCACTGGTCTGACGGTCGGGACGACGTACTATATTGCCGTAAAGGCGGTGGATACGAGCGGGAATCTCAGTGGATATTCTGCCGAAGTAACCAAAAGGCCCTAGGGCTCGTTTCGAGCAGCTCCTCATGCCGTCCTCATTGAGATGGGTCAAGCCATACGCTTGACCTATCTCAATGAGGGGATAGAGCATCTTCCTCATCTTCTGAACCTGCTCCACATCAACGAAATTGCCATCCCTACCGTTTCGTAGATTTCTTTACCCACTCAAAGCCGGTCACCGTCGCTATAGGACTGCGATTGTTTTTCTTGTGCCGGGTCGTGAGGGAGCGTGCGTGGTCTCAATGGAGATTGGGCGTATGATGCTCGGGTTATTTTCAGCGGCAATGTTGACCAGGACTTTAGTGTAACGGCGTTGCACACAACTTGGTTTCACCTGATCACATCGGCTACGTGTCGAGAGGTTTCGAAGGTGTTAGGTGATTCGGCATTATCAACCTACCTATTACCAGTGGATCTTGCGGCGCAAAAACTGAGTTTTTCCGAAGACTGCTAGAAGCGCTGTTGTCATTTCCCGCCTCAAAACTCGGACCCAAAAGCTTT
>JBDTSF010000168.1:0-3526 GCA_039931295.1 Nitrospirota bacterium
TTTGGCGAGTCCGGCAATGTCTGTCCACGCTCCAATGCCTTTAACGCAGGACATAACCATTCGATGAATGCCATCACCTCGCCCAGCTTCAGATCGGCCGGCGAAGCAGGATCTAGCACAAGCGCGGCAGCTCGAACTGGATAGGCCTGTGTCGGCGGAGCGACAGAGGACGGCTTGACTCTTCTCTGCTGACCATTTCTCGGCTGTGCCCAGCGATGATATTCCAACAGAACCGCAATACAATGACGGCACATTGGCTCTTCCGGTAAGGCGCAACTGCACTTTGAGATGAGATGCCCATCCTTGAGACGGATCGTCTGTTCATAGAGGCCGGAATTCCCGATGACGGCAGATGAAATCTGGTCGTCATCAGCCTCGATAATCCGAACACGATTTTCAGAGAGGTACTGGTTGCCGATGTGAAAGGCATTGCGATCAGCCACCGCCTTGATCATCGGAGGATCCAGGAGGCTTAACCGCTCAGCGGAACAGGGGATCTTGTTTCGCATATGTGATGTTCCCAATTGCTCACAACCCTGCTTCTATTCGGTCGTAGTCTGAAACAGGCCCGTGAAACTGTCAAGAATTCATCCGTTTTCAACGATTGTTGCATCACCGCAACATCTCTTTCATCGATACTACGCAGAGCCTATCCTTGATTGCATGGCGGCCGTTTGGGCAGAAAGAGGGCGCACACCCTGCTCGCCATAGCATCGCGTGCGATTGTTGGGCGGATCGGCGCCGGCACTATATAATTTGCAGAGGGTGAGGCAACGCACACGCACCGGTGAAACGTTCTGTATACCTCACAGCTTTGTCAGCATCGGCGAGGCGGCCCCTTCGCACTGACCGGTGTCAGCCACAGATAGTCCGCAACTTTTTCGTCAATCATACCTTGTAATTCCTCGATGCGCCCCACCTCGAACGACGTCATATAGACGCTGACTTGGCGGACCTGATCCGTGAGGCGGCGAGTCACTCGCTTGGGAACCGGAAGGTTGTACTGAATGTGGCCGGCCCCTGTATAGCTCACCAGCGGACCGGCCATCGTGTCGCTCAACGAACGAATCTGGCTGAAGCGATGGACTAAGGTCTTCGCCATCCCTTCATCGCGAAACATGGACGCGTCGAGCATGGTTTGATAGAGGCTGTCATCCCCTTTGCCATGGCAGGCCTGGAGTTGCTGAAGAATACGGGCTCGATAGATCGGATCATCGACAATCGCCTCATCCTTCATGCCCCATTGCGCCATCAAGGGATCAGACCCAGCTTGAGCCAAACCGTTCTTGGCCACGATCCTCACCAACTGCTTTGGAGGATTCATCGCATCCACAGTCCAATGGTGATCTTTGGCCAACTGAATCAGCGGTTCATAATCTTCTAACTGGCCACCCCAATTCTGGCTCCACCGGACTGCCTCTAGGAATTCCTGACGGTTCATGTCTGACCCGGACACATACCGATCCAGTGCCGCTTGACCATCCCAGCCGAACATCTCCATGGCTAGGGCCGGTGTCCGACCACCCGCCTTCAGCCACCGCAACACCATCAACGCTGCGTCGATATGGAATCGATTGTGATGTTCCTCCCCTAGGTAAATAATGTCCTGCTGGAGCAACGACCCCGCCCATTGATCAAGGGAAACCGGTTGACCCGTCTTTGTATCAATGATCTGCCATTCCTTGAATAATGCATCCCGCCCGTTCTGCGAAGAGACAGAAGAGCTGGCTCCTCCTCCACTCATGCAGGCGGCAGTGAAGCAGAAGACCCCGACAATCAGCAGCACCTGACATATGGCGAGAATTGCTCGTGCAGCAAACATTCCTGGCATCGTGCGCATAGTGTGTCCTAACACAGGTCTCTCGGGATGGGCAAGATGGAAACCTTGACGCTGGTGGGCGAGGTCGTTATGCTGCCCCATCGTAGTTAACCGACATTGACGAACCGGCTTTCCCACCCCACAGCACACGATTCATGGATGTAGATTCTCCCGCACAGGTTCTTGCAGACTTTCGGTCACAGGTGACCCAACTCTTGCAGGAACGCGATAAAGAGTGGGAAGCCTCTCGCCAATTGGTCGAAGCGAAGCAACTCACGGCGACATTGAAGCGGCTGATTGAAGAAGCTCACCGCGTCGATCTTCCCATCATTGTCCAAGACGCCATCACCTTGGCGTTGGGAGGCTCAGAAGCCACGAGCATTCAAAGTCTCCCAGGCCCTCGACTCAAAGAACTCACAGGGCTCCCTCCAACCAAAGCCATACGGGCCCTCTGTGTATGGTTCGGCATCCTTGAAAGCCCGACGCCCCAGTGGCCCGTGACATCCCGGCAGAGTAAAGAGATTGAGGCGTTCGCCCAGTCGCACACCAATCCCTTTGACCTCTTGCTCGACGCAGACGTCGCCTCCCTGCTCGATCTAGGAGCCGGCGACCTCTCCTTCGCCACAGAGCTGGTTGAGCTCTACGTCGCCCCCCTGCAGCACGGGCAGCGCGAATTGATTCTTCATGCGCTCGATCGGATTCAACCAGGATCAAAACTCGGTGGCCCCCTCCATCCAGAGCGAGAAACTCTCAACGGCCTGCGATCTCGGGCAGGACTCTCGTTTCAATTCTACGGGAACCAGGACATGTTCGACCTGGGCAGCCTCGATCAGGCTAGAAAACTCGCACCCCGCTACACGATCGCGACCTGCTGGGCCCCCGCGACACCCACGTTTGCCTATGAACCGACCCGATTGTCTGAGTCCATCATCGTGCAAGATCTCCATCAGACCAAAGGCACGTTCAAGCAGACCCGCTATTCTGGCGAACCAGCACTGGAAGTCCAGCATGAAGGCCGTGCACTCCTCTTTCCCCCTTGGAAATTCGAAGTTCGAGGCCCGCTCGCTCTGCTCGACCTGATGGCGCGCCGTGGCCTCCTCTGCGTTCTGGGAGCCGTCGATACCCAGGTCTTCTGGGAAATCCTTGCGCAACTACTCGACGATGTCCGTTATCGACCTGACAATCAGCCATTCACACCAGAAAACCTCCCCCTCGTGTTCGGCCCAATCTTCGAGCAGCTTTCGCGCCTTACAATCGGCGACAGGCTGAATTTGTCGGATTGCGGTCCATTACGCAAAGAGATTCCACGTGTCCTTCCTCTTCTCCCGATGCAGGATCCCTCGTACCGTTTTCGCTCCATCCAGATCCGCCGTGGAGCCATCTTCCCAGGAGTTCCCGCCAGCAGTACTGCCCGACGGTTTTCTGGCATGACCGAAGAACACCCTCCGTGGATGCTGATCCTCGTCCCGGAATAGGCTCGAACAAGAATAGTCCCACCAGCGCAAAGCCTTATAACCCGCTCTTTCCAGAGTGGTCAATGCAAGAACTCAGGTGAAAATTGACCATCTCCTGACCCTTTGTTAGACTTCGATCGTGTCAGAATACCCTGCATTCCTGAACCATCAAGACCACTAATCCCAACATGAACTCATCTCACACCATCCGGTCGATCCAGGACAATATTGCGCTGGTCATCAAGGGAAAGAC
>JBDTSF010000169.1:0-7127 GCA_039931295.1 Nitrospirota bacterium
TGTGCACTGAGGATCACTATACCAAGAAGTTCTGTGATGGTGAAATGCGCCGCCGTTCTATGGCTTGTTCCGTAAGAGGCAGTACCCCGCCGATTTTTCCGTAATATAAGAGATTCTGCAGTGAGGTCGGGATTCAGGAAGTGTGTGATAGGGGGCTGAGCTAAAAGAAGGTCAGACGGTTCTTGGCCTCAGAAGCTACCGGCGCGTATATCTCGCCGGTAGCTTCTGGATGATTAGATACAGCCACCACCTATGGGCGGTGTCGGAGGAATGGCTTGTTGCCTCATGCCGGTGTCGAGAATATTTTTGGCAATTGCCCGACCGAGTGGTACGCCACCGATGTTATCGGCCGCTTGGAGCATCTTGTTCACATTTTTTCCACTAGTCCCATCGAACCGCCAATGCACCCCTAACCAGATGCGACTTATCGAATTGTCATACATCGCTTCCGCCATGCTGTCGTATTTTCGGTGGTGCTTTGTTCGAACAGAGCCGTCGCCCTCGGTGGTGATGCCATTCAGTTCATCGGAGACGAGAGTAAATTCGATCGTGTCTTCGGTCTCCGGGTCAGGGTGACCGTAGAACAATCGAACAATCTCAAACGTGGCTGCTCCAAATGTGGCGTGTCCACTCGGATAGGCCGGAAATGGAGGCGTGAACGACGGCTCCACTTCGTTGCTGCGCGGTGCGCCAAGCGGTTTCCAGAAGGGGTCGCATGGCGGGGTGATTTTCTTATCCGGCGTCGCGGCAGGGCCTGTCGACTTGTCGTCCTCGCGAATGCCTATCACAGGGCGCCAGAGATCGAAACAATATTTCCAGTGCCAGGCGTGAATGCCGGCATCCCCCATGGCACAATTGATCAGCGCAAAGAGCCGCGCATTTTGCTCCGTCGTATTGCCCTGTGCCTTAGCCACCTCTCGGACAATTTGATTGTAGAGCCGTGGAGGAGTTCCAATCTTATTCGCGCCATCATAGGCCCAAAAGAGGCCGACAGCTGTTTGTTCGGGCTTGCGTGTCGTCGTGTTGAGTTCCGGTGCGCCACCCTTTTCGTATACTTCCTTGTAGTCATCCTTATACTTGGCGCTGGCCTCCGCTGGCGGAGGGTCAAGCGCCTGCCAGGCTGTGACGGCAAAGGTTGGAGTCTTACCATACGCAACTCCCAAATAGCCTTGCCCTGCATTGTAGGGGTCGACGCGATGGCGGAGATGACCAGGGGATGAGACATGGTCCTCATCCTTTGGAGCTATCTTGTCGTCGTCCTTGCGTGTGCCGAGTACTGCCAAAGCAACACGGCGACCAAAGCTGAACGCGGCATCGTCGGTGCCATTGATCCCGCTTATTTTGGCGAGCTTTTCTTCGAATGTGGCGCGCATTGCTGAATAGAGTGTGCATAGCGCAGTGACTGCGGCTCCAGAGACAGCTGCACTGCGTGTGACTGCCGAGTCTGGTGGTAGTGGCGGTGGCGGCATGGGTGGCATGCTGAGATAGAGATGCTTACCCCCGGGCACTGGGCCCGGAATCGAGGCGACCCCTGCGATACTAAAAAACGCATCGTGCATGGCCAGGTGCACAATCGCGATGGCGCGAGAGCTGAGTGTCGGCCCGCGCTGATGTTCGCCTTCCATGCCACCGGTGTGGTCCAGCCGATTGGCCTCCAGCGCGACGTCGTTCCAGAACAAAATGGGATCTTCCATGATGAATTCCTCTCTGGGGTATATGTGAAGTAAATGGGCATCGAGAAATCTTACGTATGGCCTGGTCTGTACGCGGATTCCAAGCGTGCCGTTTAACTGCCGCAAAGAGAATGCATTGACTATGCCACGCGTGCATGCAGGGCAGACAGTGATCACGCAGGCAGTTTACTAGCTAGGGGAATACCGATAGTGTGACAAGTCGAAAGAAGAGTGGAGTTTGTGAATCCAATTGGATGCACCGTTGTATCCAATTGGATTCATATCGGAACTGAGGACAAATCCAGAGCGCGAGTGTCTGACATCTACTTTGAGAGAGATCTGTCGTGCTCCTCACTGTTCAGAGGTCGATAGTCATCGATTGTAACGGTTCGTTGTTTTTAGAGGTCGGAGTCTGAATATCGAAGGGTCCTACGGTGTGTAGTGAGACGGCTATTGGCGTGAAGGCAACGACCTGTCTGGTTGCAGAACAGATCGGTTGGTTACGTCTAGGGCAATGCAGTACACTCGACTTCCAGAAGATAGTTTCGGACGTAGCGCTTTTCATCCTGATGATGTCATCAATGTTCGACGTCATTCTCTACCAGCCGGAGATCCCTCCGAACACCGGCAACATCATTCGATTGTGCGCGAATACGGGCGCGAAGCTGCATCTGGTGAAACCGCTCGGGTTTACGCTGGAGGATAAGCAATTACTGCGGGCCGGGCTGGACTATCACGAATTCGCCACGATCACGGTCCATGAAAGCTGGGCTGCTTGTGCCGAGCGTTTCCACGGTCGCCGCCTCTTTGCGGTCTCGACCAAGGGTACGCAGCAGTATGACGTGGTGGCCTACCGCGATAGCGATGTCTTTGTGTTTGGCCCGGAAAGCCGTGGGTTGCCAGCTGAGATTCTGAAGTCGGTTGCCGAGTCGCAACGTATTCGCGTTCCCATGGTCCCTGGAAATCGGAGCCTGAATCTTTCCAACGCTGTCGCTGTGGTCGTCTATGAAGCCTGGCGACAGCTCAGATTCGCAGTAGAGTGAAGCGTTGAGCGTGAGGCGTTTCTTCCACGCCAGCGGCTTTTGCGGCTTCGCTAGGCCGCATTATTCATGACAGTTCGTCGGGGAATCGCTGAGCCGCGTTGCGAGAGCGGCGCGCGGAACCCTGAGCACCTGAGGCGTACTCGTGCAGTACGTTGAAGGTCTGAAGGGCGAGCTCGCCGTCCGAAGACTCGTCGTAGCAGCGGATCGGCGATTGCAGCAGAAGTGTTCATGAATATTGCGGGCTAGAGCTCATCTTCTTTCAGACATCTCCCGAATCCCTGCTGCTCGGCGAAGTAATAGGCATAGTGCAGCGCCGCAAGATTGGCGATGCGCTCTTCGGCCTCGTCGCGTGTGTCGGCGTAGATGATGTGGATGTCATATCTGGCGGTGAGGGCGTCCAGAAAATCCATCAGCCCAATCTTGTGATATTGGTTGAGCCGTCCTCCGGCTTTGCGGTGTTGGAGCATGCCTTCGATGACGAGGACACGAGCGGGGAAGGCGAGGACCTGTTCGAGTTCATGGAGAAACGGCGTGCGGTTGTGCGAAGGGTTTGAGAAAACCGTATAGAGTTCTTCGACGCCTATGCGCTTGATACACAAGAGTTCAGGGACTTCCGCAATGGCATAGCCGCAGACCGGGAGCGTCTCTCGCATTGTTCCGGCGATACGCACGAGGCCATGAAAGTCGTAGGGCTGGAACTCGCGCGGATCGACGTAGAGATGAATGGCCGGCACCATGAGTTTGGGTTGGCCTTGCGGAGAGAGCAACATGATGAGCGATTGCGGCCCGCGAGGACCCTGGCTGGATCGAGCGGTCTCGTGCGCGCGCGGCGGGGTGGAGGCGTAGCTTCCGGACGATGGACTCGCTGTCGGCGTAGGATGTGCGGACGGTCTGGAAGAGGTCGAGGGCTTGATGGTGGCATCGTATCGCGCGCGTGCAACGGGGTCGCTCAGGGTTTGATAGGCCTGGTTGAGCAGTTGTGTCCGGACTTCGGCTTTGCGGTGTAGGGTTGGCGCATGGCCGAAGCGGTCTGGGTGCCAGACCTGAATCTGTTCATGCCAGGCTTTCTTTAGTTCTGCGTCCGTTGCGGTGGGCGAGAGTTCGAGCAGCACATAGTAGTTGGTGGTCCGTTCGTCCCGCATCAGCCTGTCCTTTCCAAGGCACGGAAGTGTAGCGGAGTCTCAGGGGGAGATCTAGCAGGCTGCGAAAAAACTATAGGGTAGCCCTGCGAGACTGGCGAGAAATGCGAGACACTCGGAATCAGGGCTTGTGGTCGCGCTTCTCGCGCTATGCGTGCTGGTCGGGCGTTTGAGAGGCTAGTGGACCTTTCAGCGTCCTGCTATAAACGGCGCCTTTTTCTGACAGACGGTGCTCTTTCCGAGCCATCAGCCATGCGTTCTTCTCTGTGCAGCCTGCGGTCGTCTTGCGCCGTTCGAGAATAGTCTGATAGGGTTCGGACTGATAGTGCCACGAGGTTCAACGCCTGCAGGGAGGAGGACGATTATGGGAGAGGTCGATACAGCTCCGGAAGTTGCCGCCAAAGCGATCGAAGATCTCACGGCGCTGGAGGTGGATCCGGATAAATGCGAGCGTCTCTATAAGGCGGCGCTGGTTCAATCCAGCTCCGGCGTGACCTATCGTATGTTGGCCAAGGTGATTCAGACCGGACAGTTGGACCTTGTCCACTACGGGTGTGATTTGGATGCGGACGGCAAACCGACAGCGAAGTGGAGGATCCGGCGCATTCTTGAGCAAGCTCCCGAACGGTTTGACAAAGAGCTGGAGACCATCAAGAAGAGCATTGTAGACGATGGTGAAACCGTGCAGGGCGCATGGGTACACGATATGACCGGGATGGCGGATGTGGCGGCACAGGGCAAGAGTTTGGATGAGTGGTCGCGGAATACGACTGCAGAGGTCAAGAAGAAACTGAGCTAGCCGATATCAGGCCGTCGAGGTTCGTCCGAGTTATTGTCAGAAAATCATCGTTCGGGATTGCAGTGATGATGGCGATGAGCTGTTCTGTTCCAGTGGTGGGACAGCGATGACGACCGTCAATCGGCGGTGGGCATCCCGTAGCGATTGCTCCACCTCCTCGGGGGTTTTCCCTCGTGCCAGGAGAAACCCCAGATAGCGTGTCCCCTCAGGAAGCGGGACCAGTTCATCGCCTGGTTCCGCCGTGATCATGAGTTCTTCAACCCCAGCCACCGCTCTCGCTTCAGCTTGCCCCCGCACCTCATGTAGCCTGCCGCCGTAGGGAATAGGGAGCATCATGACTCCCGCCGCGTGCGTTTGTCTGGTCAAAGGCGGGAGCGGTATTTGTAGCGCATGGCGGATAATCAATTCTTCGAGCGACATACCGGAGGCGAAGCTCAGCGTTCTGGAGCAGTGCCCACCGATCGCTCGTGCCGCCAACTCGATGACCCACACCCCCTTCTCGTTCACGCGAAACTCTCCGTGCACCGGCCCTTCCCGTAGTCCGAGTGCCTCGGCCGTTCGAGCGGCACAGGCGATGATGTCCTGCTGTACATCGGAAGGGAGGCGGGACGGGGTCACGTAAATTGTCTCTTCAAAAAATGGGCCGTCGAGCGGATCGGGCTTATCGAAGATCGCCAGAGGTTGCAGCGCTCCATTTGTGAGTAAGCCTTCCAAGGCGACTTCGACCCCCGGTACAAAATCCTCGGCGAGGATCCAACGGGCTTGCTCGTCCCGTTCTACCAGATTAAAATTGGTGAGGAGTGCGCCTACGCGAGAGAACGCTTCGCTAAACTCCGCTTCGTCATTGGCACGAATCACCCCACAACTGGCAGAGAGGATCAGCGGCTTCAGGACGCAGGGATAGGCGACCTGTGTCGCAAACTCCCTTGGGTCGCCGTTGAGGGGAAACATGGTATGGCGAGGTACAGGAAGGCCCTGTTCGGACAGACGTTCGCGCATCTGGTGCTTATTTCTGGCGGCGGTGACGGACGCGAGAGAGTTGTGGGGTAAGCCGATCGCCTGCGCAATGGCGGCAGCAGTCACGGCCGTGACATCGTCCACTCCGATCACCGCGTCGATGGGATGCTGTCGGGCGAATGCAACTGCGATTGGAACGGCAGCCTGCGGGTCTCGGATATCGAGGGGCAAGAGTTCGTCTGACGAACTCGTCAGTTCTTCGGGGCGCCGTTCACATCCGATGGTGACAGAGATGTGCAGGCAGCGCGCTGCCGCGAGGAAGGCTTCGGCTCGATAGGTCCTCGTTGGCAAGAGCAGTAACAGTCTCGGCATCGTGACCTCTTCGCAGGCGGCGGTAGCATTATTATGGTACGTCTGAAATTCACCGGTCCGCAGGTATGGGATAGTAAGATGCTACCTCAGGATGCTCAAAAAGGCCGTCCAGCAAGGCCGCAGCGAGTGAAGGGCCGAGGCGTACCCTCTGGGGTACGTTGAGGGTCTGAACGATGCGAGAACGCCGCTGGCGGACTTTTTCAGCATCCTGTTGTTCTCGCACGTGCTTGATGAAACTGTTCCAGCTGACGATTGGCCTCGGTGATGATCGCCAGCTTCTGGACCACGGCGGCCACCTTTGCACCGGGAATGGCGTAATAGCCTTCATCGTCCCCGAGCCCGGTATAGACGCGGTTTCCAATACAGCCAAAACTGGTGGCAGTTGTGTCAGATTGCAGTGATTCCGGTAGCACGGCGCAGGTTGGTCGTCCCATCGTTGCGCCACCGCTGGCTACCCCGGCGGCCTGTGCCGCCTCCGCCAGGAGCATCAGCTGCTTGACGGTCCCGCGGACCAGCACCACATCCGGAGTGAAGGTCGCCTGCGCGAGTGGCGCATATACGGATACATGAAAGGTCCCTTGGCGACGCGGGATCATGGGAATGTCCGCCATCGTGAGATACTGCATCCCCACCATGGTCTGCACCAGACCGTTCAGCTCAGTCGCAACCTGTGGGGGGAGATCTATCCCGTGGGTATGCGCCCCGACTGGACAGGTATAGTGATCCGATGCCTCCGTATAGAAGACCTGGCCTTCAGCTGCCAACTTCCAATAACCGCATCCTGCCGGTGTAGGAGATGTGATCCGCGGAATGCCTGCCGGGGCTGTGTCTCGAAATGCGATGGCCACTGCCGGTAGCTTGAGTCCCAACAGTTCCTGGATCTGTGTGCCTTGCGTCATGAGTTCAGTTTTCACTTTATGTTATCCTCTCAACTATATGCGGTTAAAGTAATTCTACATTTCACTATGCCCATTCGTCGCCAGCGGTCTGAACTGCTGGGTCGTCGGCTCAGCGCAGCAGAACCATGATTCCGTTAAACGAGGCGGCTTCGGGCGATCTGGCCTGTGTACCTTTGTTCGAGTTGAGGATTCCGCGTGACGGCCGGCTATTTCATTGGCAATCGTTCGAATACGACCAAAGGTCA
>JBDTSF010000170.1:0-4197 GCA_039931295.1 Nitrospirota bacterium
GGGAAGCAGCGTCGGCGCAACGGTCGCCACAGTGCTGTAGCCATAGGCCGCTCCCGTTCCCATCGCGATCAGCGTAAACATGTTGGGAGCCCGGTTCACCACCGAGGCCCACCCTCGCTGGAAAAACGGCCATCCGCCCCAAAGCACCACGGGCGTCGCCAGCAGCCATTGCGCCCAATTCCTCACCGAACCGGTGAGTACATCAGGCAGTGACAGGCCGGGAATCATATCGACCATGGCCAGAAGCATGACCAGAAGGGATGGCCCGAGACAAATCCAAAACCGCCGGCTCATATCTTCGAGCTCGGGATTCCGTTCATCTTCAAGCGAGACAACTTTGGGCTCCAGCGCCATCCCGCAAATCCGGCAGGCCCCTGGCTGTGTTTCAAGCACTTCCGGATCCATCGGACAGACGTATTCGACCACCCCGCCGGAAGGAACCGGTATGACTCGTGGGACGCGCTGTTCAGGAGGAGTCAGATAGTAGATCGGATCGGCCCGAAACTTGGTGAGGCAACTCGTGGCACAAAAATGATATGCCTTCCCCTGGTACTCGTAGGAACCGGCCGCCGTAGCCGGCTGCACCGTCATGCCACAGACAGGATCGATCGCCGCAGCGCCCGTCGGAGCCGGAGCTGGCTGCATCATCGGAAGGGGTTTTCTTGTGGTTAATTTCGCAGGGCTTACCGACTGCGGCTGCAACGCCCGTTCCGGGTCGGCTTTGAATCGTTCCAGACAAGACAACCCACAGAAGTAGTAACTCAGGCCTCGATGGTCGTGACTGCCGGCTGCCGTAGCTGGATCGACCGTCATTCCGCAGATTGGATCGATCGCCATCGTTCCTCAGAAGCAGTTATGAGTTTAAAGTTCTGAGTTCTAAGTTTTCAGAGTGACCATAACTCAGAACCCAGCACTCAGCACTCTGAACTTTCACGTCTACTTCTTCTTGTCATTCTCAAGAATGCTCCGAATGATCATGATGACATTGTCAGGAGTCATGTTTGGGCCATCGACTTTAATATTCCCGTCCAACAAGATCGATGGAGTGGACGACACTTTTATCCGCTCTCCCCATCGCTTACCGTCCTCAACGGCTTTGGCCGGTTTTCCGCTGGTCATCCCGTCCTCAAACGCTTTCGGATCGAGGCCGACTTCCCGAATCAGCACTTCCCGAATCGAGCGATCCAACACGCCATCAATTTTGTCTTTGTGGATCGTGCGGAACAAGACCGTCTTCATTTCATGGCCCTTACCCATCATCTTGGCCTGCTCATACATATCAAATGGCGTCGGAAGCTTTCCGCGAATGACGGGGAACCCCACCATCGTCACCTCCAACTTGCTACCGAACTCTTTCACAAGCAACGGCAATCCTGTCTCATCAAACTGGTGACAATGCGGGCAGTAAAAGTCGGCAAACTCCATCACCTTCACCTTACCGGGTGTGTGTGTGGAGACTTCACCCGTCACCACTTCGAACTTGCCCTGTATATCGAGGGGCACCGCGAGGGCTGGTGAGCCCCACAAGGCGACCATGGTCCATATCATCACCGCGCAAATTGCTGAACCCCGTTCCCTAAACTGTCTGCCCCCCATAATCGACTCCTTTCTTAGATCGACGCGTATCGCTCATTATAGCGAATGTGCCGAGAACTTACTCTCTTGTGTTAGACTGGACTATGCGAAGAACCTGTGTGTCATTGCCCATTTTACTGCGGCAAACGAGGGCCAGGCTCCCGGCACGTACGCTGCTCACTCTCATGGCGTTGCTCGTCATACTCGCGGGTTGTGCCTCGACGCAAGAAGCGGATGAAAGGCAGGGATTCAGCTTTCTCCAAGTCAAGGCAGCGCCGGACTCCTTCCAAGGCCAACCGGCAGTATTCGGCGGAAAAGTCTTGACGGCCCGACGACAGAAAAACGGGACGAAGATCGAAATCCTACAGTTGCCGCTCGATCGATCCATGCGGCCCGGGTACGACTTGACTCAATCACAAGGCCGTTTTATCGCGATCTACCGGGAATTCCTCGACCCAGCGACCATCCCGCCGGGAACTAGAGTGACTGTAACCGGCGAGGTCTCCGGCTCCATGACACAGCCGTTGGACGAAACGGACTATACCTATCCCGTTCTCAACATCAACCGTGTACAAGTGTGGAACGCAGTGGAAAACGTGGCCCCCCGTATCCGCCCCTATCCCTATATGGGGCCTAGTCCCTATTGGGGGCCCTACTGGGGGCCTTGGCCCTACTACTGGTGAGCGAGAGGGGCGGGACTTGCGCGACGAGCAGACGAGCCCGAACATCCGACTCTGCTTTCTGCGATGACATTTCTCGCAAGTCTCGCACTTCCCGCGCGTCTCGCTTGCTCACCTTCCAGACGACCCGGCGATCCGCGCAACACGATCGTCGCGGCCACCGAGGTTGAGGTACTGTTGATAGTGGGCCAGCGCTTTCGGCAGGTCTTTCCGGTGCAATTCATAGAAGACACCCAAGTTGTAATGCGCTTCGGCATAGTTCGGTTTCAGCGCGACAGCTCGCTCATAGGACTGCTCTGCCTCATCAAGCCTGTTGAGACCAGTATAGGTCACACCCAAGTTCATATGCGCTTCGGCATATTGGGGGCGGTACCGCAAGACTTCAAGAAATTCCCGTTCAGCCTCCACGGGCCGGCCCTGACCCCGATGAATGAACGCGAGGTTATAATGCGCATCGACAAACGCGGGCTTCACCGCGATGGCCTTTCTGTATGAATCGGCCGCTTCCGCAAGCACGTTGTCCTTCTCCGCCATTCGCCCGGCAAGGTACCATCCATCCGCATACTTGGGATCGAGCTTCAGTAGTCGACCCACTGTCTCTCGTGCGCCGCGACTGTCGCCCTGCGCCTCGTAGAGCAATGCAAGACTGTAGAGAGCATCACGGTGGTTCGGATGGGCGCCCAGTAGGGCCTGATATGTTTTGATGGCCGAGGCGGCATCGCGACGTTGCTCATACAGCTTGGCTAAGTCGAAATACGAATCGGCATGGCGTGGATCGGTCTCAATCGCCCGCTTGAGAGCCTGCTCTGCTTCGGCTGATTTCCCCTGGATCCGAAAGACCCTGGCGAGATCCTTCAAGGCATCGGGATAGGCCGGTCTCAGCGCGAGCGCCTGGTTGAATGCATCGAGTGCCTGAGCCGGCTTCTTCTCTTTGAAATAGATCATGCCGAGCAGATGACGCGCTTCGGCTGAGGTGGGATTCAACTCGACGGCCTTCCTGACCGCTTCGGATGCTCCAACAAGGTCGCCCTTTTTCAACAGAGCTGCACCTTGTTCATAGTAACGCTGTACAGCATCCGGTTGCTCTGCCGCCTTCGAGGACAGGGCAAAAAAAACTCCTACGGCTTGGCACAGGATGAGCAACGCAATGGCGCAATGTTGAAGGAGCCGATTCATGGTCAGTTTAGACATGCCCTTTCATGGTCTGTACCAGCCCAGCAAACTATAGACGGCAGCAACCATGAAATCAACGAACCAGACAGAAGCACTCGCAGGGTGTGCCGCCGACTCGACGAGATGGAAACGATCACCGGCAGCGCGTGATTAAAAGTATAGTTGCCTACCCCTCTCGCTCGACCCTGGATGGCAGACTTACCACCGCGTTCTGACCCGATATTGAATGATGAGCGGATCGGGGGTAAGCAGCACACAATCGTGTTCAATGGCTTGGCAGATCAACATGCGATCAAATGGGTCTCGATGTAACTGGGGAAGTTTGTGCAGATGAAACACGGCTCGCTCGTTCAGCGGGAGAACGGCGATCCCATGTCGCTCACGTTCTTCCGCCACAAATCAATCGAGCGTACTGGGGAGTGGCAATTTGCAAAGGCCATGCTTGACCGACAGTTCCCAAGCCGACACGGCACTGAGGAAGATATCATTGGCAGGGTTCGCGAAGATCTGGCTCGCCGTCAGTGATAAGTCTTTTGGGCCCGCGACGATCCACAAGAACGTGCAGGTATCGAGAAGGCACCTCACCCGTGGAAGCCTTCAAACGTGCGAAGCAGCTCTTCCGGAAGAGGCTCAAAGAATGAGCGTGGAACGGAAAATCGCCCTTTCGCTAAACCGATAGGGCGTGGGCGCGCGGGAACTTCTGGCAGCGGCGTAATTTCCGCGACCGGCTGATTACGCTTGCACAAAAGAATACGCTCTCCCTGCTTAA
>JBDTSF010000171.1:0-3338 GCA_039931295.1 Nitrospirota bacterium
GCGGCTGTATCGAATCGACCGGTCGGGCGAGCCAGACGGCGGAAGCAATGCGGGGGTTGCTGCAACAGCTTCATGGAGCGCCGCGTGAGCTTCGAGCGTTTCCCGAAGCACAACGGCAGGTCATTCAGGATCATGCCGTCAAACGCGGAAATGCGCGAGAACCGTTCCGTATCGACGATCGGGTGACCAGAGCCCTCACGCTCTCAGCCACCGGGATCGAAGCGGCCCAGCAACTTTCACGGCAGGAAACTGCGGAAGAGGTCTCCCAGCTGACGCCCGAACTGCTGAAAGATGGGAGCTGGCGAGCGAAGCGCTTCCGTAAGTACACGATCAGTCTTCGCGCGCCACGCATCGCGCCGGGCAAACGGCATCCCTATCGAGAATTTCTCGATGCGGTGAAAACACAACTCGTGAGCATGGGATTCCAGGAAATGCGTGGCTCGCTCGTCGAGACCGAATTCTGGAACATGGATGCCCTCTTCATGCCGCAGTTCCACCCTGCACGGGATATTCATGACGTCTACTTCGTCAAGGAACCGACTCATGCCTCGTCGATTGCGGAACCGTTCTTGTCACAGGTGGCACAAGCCCACCAGCATGGCGGTGAAACCGGTTCAACCGGTTGGAACTACCCCTTCGATGTGGAACGCGCGCGACGGCTGGTCTTACGAAGCCAGGGGACAGCCGTCTCTGCCCATACACTGGCGGCTCAACCAGCCGTACCGGGAAAATACTTTTCCATCGCCCGCTGTTTTCGCTACGATCAAGTCGATGCGACGCATGCGACTGATTTCTTTCAGGTCGAAGGGATCGTGCTCGGCGAAGATATCAACTTTCGCACGTTGCTCGGTCTGCTCAATCTCTTTGCCCGCGAAGTCGCGCACGCCAAGGAAGTCAAATTCCTCCCAGCCTATTTCCCCTTCACCGAGCCCTCAGTCGAACTGCACGTGCGCCATCCAAAGCTTGGATGGATGGAACTTGGCGGAGCCGGGCTGTTCCGGTCGGAAGTCACCCTTCCTCTTGGCGTGACCGTTCCGGTGATTGCATGGGGATTAGGACTCGATCGTATGGCGATGGTGGCGCTCGGCATTCACGATATTCGTGAGTTATTCACCGACAATCTTGATCTTATTCGCGCCACAAGAGGAGCCTTCTAGGTTTCACATGCCGACGATTACTATTTTCAAGCAAGATCTCGAGACCTTACTCGCCGGTCCCGGAGAGGACCCCCAACCGATCACCATTGAACAGCTTGAAGAATCTTTGATGCTCGTGAAGGGTGAACTGAAGGGACAGAATCCCGACACCGGTGAACTGCGCATCGAGCTGCAAGATAGCAATCGTCCCGATCTCTGGTGCTGCGAAGGGATCGCCCGGCAGTTTCGGGCAAAACGACAGGGCGCTCTCTCCAAATACGATTTTCTCACGAGCAAATTGAAATCGCCAAAACGACTGAACGTGGTTGCCGGCCTGGAAAATGTCAGGCCCTACGTGGCTGCCTGCGCGTCGACCGGCTACCTCGTAACCCAGGAGGGCCTCGCACAGCTGATCCAGACGCAAGAGAAACTCTCCGAGATGTTCGGGCGTAAACGCCGGACTGTGTCGATCGGACTCTATCGGCTCGCGGCGATCGAGTTTCCCGTCACCTACGACTTGGTCAAGCCGGACGAAGCGTCATTCACGCCGCTGGGGATGGATACGGTGATGACGCTGGGAGAAATGCTGCTTGTTCACCCCAAGGGTCTGGAGTTCGGTGGGATTCTCGCAGGGCAGAATCGCCTGCCCTTCCTGCGCGATGCAAAGCGTCAAGCGCTCTCCTTCCCACCGATCATCAATAGCCGCGAATCAGGAGAAGTACGGGTGGGGGACGATGCGCTCTTTGTCGAGGTGACTGGTACAGACCTCTCAATGGTCGTCCTGACCCTGAATATTTTTGCTGCCAATCTTGCGGATCGAGGTGCGGTGATTGAGCCTATAGAGATACGGTATCCCTATAAAACAGCCCTTGGTACAGGGGTCATCACTCCTCAAGATCTTGAGAAGTCACAGAGGCTTCCCATCAGCACAATTGAACAGGCCCTTGGACAGGCACTCGGAGCCCAGAAAGTCGCGAATGCCCTCCGGGCCTACGGTTATGGCGTGGCGACGAAAGGCAAACACATCACGGTGACGCTTCCGTTCTACCGGCAAGACCTCATGCATGCAATGGACGTGGTCGAGGATGTCGCGATCAGCCGTGGATACGGAGACTTTTTACCCGTGATGCCTTCTCAATTTACGGTCGGGGGATTATCGCGAATCGAAGAGGTCTCCGATCGTGTGAGGACGCTCATGGTCGGCATGGGCTTTCAAGAGATTATTTCCAATATTCTCGGCTCTCCCCAAGACCTGCGCGATGCGATGCGATTGGAAGGGACCGAGTGGGGACAACTGGTGGAAGTAAATAATGTCATGTCCCAGAACTTCTCTGCGCTTCGACAATGGATGCTTCCATCGTTGCTGCGTGTGGAAGCGGCGTCGAACCGGGCTTTTTATCCTCATCGAGTGTTCGAGGCCGGCGAAGTGGCGCGCCCTGATCCCACGCAGTCAGTCGGATCGCGCACGGTGACCGTGCTCGGCGGGATGATTGCCCATGCCGATACACATTTTTCAGAGGCCCACTCCTGCCTAGATACGTTGTTTTATTATGTGAATCAGACCTACAACCTGGAACCGATCCAACATCCTTCATTTCTCGCCGGACGGGTGGGAAGCATTATCTCTGAGGGGAAACAGGTCGGTGTGATCGGAGAGTTACACCCCGAAGTTCTCGAACGTTGGCAGATTTCGGTTCCGGTTGTAGCGTTCGAAATTGATCTGACGGAACTAGCAGGACGCTGAAAAAGTCGCTTTTCTCACCCGCCCAACCCAGGCGCACCGAGACGCGCCTTTCACCAAGCGGCGTTCTCGCATCGTTCAGACCTTCAACGTACCCCAGAGGGTACGCCTCAGCGCTTCACTCGCTACGGCCTTTTTGACCACCCTGCTACGCCTTATCTCAACCAATTCTTCGAAGAGAGTCCTCACCGGGAACGGCGCTTATGCTCCGGCAGGGACGAGCTGCTGCTTAGCAAGACCGACCAGCTGCTCAAACCCCGTGGCATCCTTGATCGCCATGTCGGACAAGACTTTCCGATCCAACAGAATATTAGCTTTCTTCAAAGCATTGATAAATCGACCATAGGTCAGTCCGTGCGCCCGGACTGCCGCGTTGATGCGCGCAATCCATAACACACGGAAATCTCGTTTCCGATTTTTCCGTCCTGTATAGGCGTACGCCTGACCCTTATCAACCGATT
>JBDTSF010000172.1:0-3713 GCA_039931295.1 Nitrospirota bacterium
GGAAGCACCCCACGAATTAAGGTGCGCATGAACTGTTGAGGCTTCAAGCTTGGATGTGGTGCCAGGGTTCTTTCGGACTTATGGGTTGGTGCCGATGGAATAACATCCCCGAATGGTTTGTCCGAAGAAGGCCTTTGAAACCCACCTGTGCCCCACTTGCGCAGATTGTCTTGCGCCCTTCCTTGGAGGGGCTTCCGAAAGAGCAACCAAGGCTCCCACATGGATCGAGGCATCACGCTGACATCTGAAAATTCCTCGTGGGCCGCTTTGGGTCTATCACCACCTCGCATGGTCATGACGAGGCGAACGATTTCCCCCCGCCTCTCAAGACCCGCTTTAGCAAGGGCGCCTGAAACCACGTAGGAAAGGAGCGGGTTCGAAGCGACAACGACGTTCGCTCCCGGTACCAAAACTCGTATGAGTAACTGAGCCCATTCTACGAAGAACAACTCAAGAGCACGGAGGTCTTGCTGCGAGAGTATCGTGAATCTGGGAAGTGGGGCACGTTGAACTCCGTCAAAGGAAGGCGGAATGCGCCATACGCCGCCCTTGCCATTCCGCAACTTTTCCTGTTGCTCGGAAGAGTATTCGAACAGTCCATAGGGCGGATCGGTAACAACGGCATGAATGGTATTCGGTTGTCCCTCACGCAACCAGTTTAAGCAATCGGCTTCAATGACAAGGGATTTGCCGAATGAGAAGCTCCGCCAATAGTCAGTCCGAGACTCGGCAGCCTTATTGGCTCGCATTCTTGTAATCGTTTTTAATCCGTAATGACCACGGGTGGTGCGTATAAATGTCGATGGGGTGTTCAGTCGTAGGTAGGACCGTACGCTGGATCGCGCTGCGTGGCCAATGAGGTCGGCCACATGTCGTTCAATTGTGTGAAGAGGAGCACCGGCAGGTCTGGCCGTAAGCACGGAAAGAATTGCATCTCTCACTTCACCAGGGCGACGTTTCGTTTGATCCGACGATTTATACACATCGTGAAGATATGACGTCTAGACGTCATTGTCAATATCCACACGCCTTCCTTCTCCTGTATGCAACCATATTGTCCGTTACTGCGCGCGTCGAGCGAGCACATGTTGATCATGCGCGCGACAGATTCCACTCCACCACTCTTGTCTTGCAGCGAGACGGCTTGGGATTGCCCAACTGCGCCCGTCGAGCGAGGCCCTTCCGAGGGTGCGCGCTCCGGGAGCACGGAGCGATCCTAGGCTGCCTCGCTGCTCACCTTCTCTCTTTCATCGCCCGCTCCACCTCACGGCCGGCTTCGCGGTTCTTGATAGAGGCTCGTCGGTCATGCTGCTTCTTGCCTTTTGCCAACCCGAGTTCGACCTTGGCAAGGCCTCGCTTGGAGAAATAGATACGGAGCGGAATGAGTGTGAGTCCTTGCTGCTGCGTCTTGCTGAGGAGTTTATTGATCTCCTTACGGTGGAGGAGCAATTTCCGAGTACGGAGAGGTTCATGATTCATGATGTTGCCATGGCTGTAGGGACTGATATGGCAATGGTGGAGAAAGGCTTCTCCGCCCTTTACGCTGGCATAACTATCTTGTAAGTTCACCCGCCCATCTCGCAGCGATTTGACCTCGGTGCCCTGGAGCATGAGGCCCGCTTCGAATTTCTCTTCGACGAAATAGTCGTGGTAGGCCTTGCGATTCGTGGCCACCGCTTTTTCAAAACTGTCCTTTTCTTTCCCCATCAGTCTTCAGGCTTCCACTTCCAGAGGTCAATCGCGGTCGGTGTCGGCTCGAAAGAATCCCCAGCAGGTTGCTGATTGCCCCAAGAGTTTTTGCTATGATGCCGCCATGCGTGGAATCGGCTCCATCGACTCTCTCTCCAGCATCCTTGAAGGATTGGCTCGTCGCCTTGGTATCGAGTCCAAGTTGCTCGAAAGCCGCTTGCGTCGGGACTGGGTCTCCGTCGTCGGGGAGCCCATCGCGTCGAATACCTGGCCCGACCAGATTCGCTACAAGAAACTGTATCTCCTGGTCCACAACAGTGTCTGGCTACACCAACTCACGTTCCTCAAACCGACAATGCTTCACAAGCTCAATATGGTCGCTGGCGGGGAATTGGTTACCGATATCGTGTTGCGCGTGGGAGAAATCCCATCGCGTGTGGTCGTGTCTTCTGCGACGACACCTACCATTGACATCGATGTCACCGCGTTCGATGCCCTACTGGCCGAGACATTGCCCCACGTTTCAGCGATACAAGACCCGGATCTCCGCCAGCAGTTTACATCGGTGATATCGAGAAATCTTCGGGCTCCAACTCCGCCGGGATAAGGTCCGTCACACGCCCCTTGAAGAGAATACGCGTGTCATCGGAGACAGACTCGGCTTTGGGGATAGGGCCGAGACCTCCTTCTTCTTCTTGATCATGCAAGCGATAGTACCCCCGCATCGCTGTCCCATACTTCTTGACTACCTCCGCGTCCCCAGCCAGATACTTGTTGAGCATCTCCGGTTCAGCCCATCCGTCATCATCGAACACATACACCACGATCTTCCTGTACCACCCTGCCGGATCGCCCGGTGTTGTTGGCTGAACCTTCATCTTAGCAAAATGGTGTGTCAGACGCCCGACCTTACGAAACCGCTTCACCAATGTCTCAACCCCTAGGTCCGTCGTGTCATGAGGCACATGCATCGCGACGATGTGGCCGACTTGGGAACCGACGCTATAAGGAGGGATGCTTCGATCGGGACGAGTGAGATACATCCCGCCCCAGATCATGGCAAAGGACATGACCACCACGCCGAGCGCTAGCTTGACGACCATGTCCAAGCGCTTCTTCGGCTTGGAATGGGGAAGCGGAGTTGGGGAAGAATCCTTCTCTTGCATGGAAGGCCTAGCCCGCATTATTCATGACAGTTCGTCGCGAAGTCGCTGAGCCGAGTCGCGAGAGCGGCGCGCGGAACCCTGAGGACTCGATGCGTACTCGTGTAGTACGGTGAGGGGCCGATGGGCGAGTCGGTCGACCGAAGGCTCGTCGCAGCAGAGGATCGGCGATGGCAGCAGAAGCGGTCATGATTAATGCGGGCCAGGATCAACGGACAAGATGTAGGAAATCATGTGTATCCGTTACTCGCCGCCTTCCTCGGGGAGCGCCTCGACGGTTTCCGCCAAACGCGCAACGGCCACGACCCGGTCGCCCGCTCCTTCGAGATCGAGGATCCGCACCCCCTGGGTGTTTCTGCCGATCTCACGGAACCCGTCGACCTTACACCGGAGCACCTTGCCTTGAGCGGCCATCAGCATGATTTCATCGCCGTCTCGGACTTGAAGAAACCCGACAGCAAGCCCGTTACGCTCATTGGTCTTTACGCTGATAATACCTTTCCCTCCACGTCCCTGGATACGATACTCATTCACCGGCGTGCGCTTGCCATAGCCACCCTCAGTAACCGTGAGTATCTGCGTGGTGGAGTCGGGAGTGATGGTTTCCATCCCGATGACTTCGTTCCCTTCTTCCAGCGTAATGCCGCGCACCCCGTGCGCCGTGCGGCCCATCGCTCGGACATCGTCTTCCTTGAAACGGATGGTGATGCCCTTTTTCGTCCCCAGCAAGATTTCACGCTGACCATCGGTGACATGCACACTGATGAGCCGATCGCCCTTGTCCAACGATAAGGCGATGATGCCCCCCTGGCGGGGATTGCCGTAGGCTGAGAGTTCGGTCTTCTTGATGATGCCCTGCGC
>JBDTSF010000173.1:0-5333 GCA_039931295.1 Nitrospirota bacterium
CGGCGACGGATATCGTCTCCCGCTACAAACGTATGAGGGGCTTTAACGTGCTGCACCCGATGGGGTGGGACGCATTCGGGCTCCCTGCCGAGCAGTATGCGGTGAAGACAGGAATCCATCCGGTTATCACGACAGCTGAGAATATCGCGACCTTCAAGCGCCAGATGAAACGGGTCGGGCTCTCCTATGACTGGGAACGCGAGATCAGCACGATCGATCCCGAGTATTATCGTTGGACACAGTGGATCTTCTTGAAACTGTTTGAACGAGGGTTGGCCTATGTGGCGGAAGTGCCGGTGAACTGGTGTCCTGCGCTGGGGACGGTGCTCGCGAATGAAGAAATTATCGACGGCAAGAGCGAAGTCGGCGGGTTCGATGTGGTGCGCAAACCGATGCGCCAATGGGTGTTGAAGATCACAGCCTATGCCGATCGCCTGCTCGAAGACTTAAAGCTGGTCGAGTGGCCGGCCAGCACATTGGAGATGCAGAAAAACTGGATCGGCCGATCAATCGGCGCGGAAGTCGAGTTCGATTTGGTCGGCGCTCCCGGTTCGGTTCGGATTTTTACCACGAGACCCGATACCCTGTTCGGTGCGACCTATATGGTGTTGGCTCCGGAGCATCCGTTAGTTGCGGTCGTCACGACCACCGACCGCCGCATTGAGGTCACCGCCTATCGCGAGGCGGCGGCGAGAAAAAGCGATCTCCAACGGCAGGAACTCGAAAAGGAAAAGACTGGGGTCTTCACCGGCGGCTATGCGGTGAATCCAGTGAATAAAGAACCGCTGCCCATTTGGATTGCCGATTACGTGTTGATGGGTTATGGGACCGGCGCCATTATGGCTGTGCCTGCGCACGACGAGCGAGACTGGACCTTTGCGAAGACCTATGGTTTACCGATCCGCGAAGTGATCGCAGGTGGCCAGGTTGAGCAAGAGGCTTTCGTTGCGACTGATAAGGGGACGGTCATCAATTCCACGACGCCGGACAGAAGCTTTACCATTGATGGACTGACACCGGATGATGCGATTCCGAAGATCACGGCCTGGTTAGAATCGCAGGGCAAGGGCCGCAAGGCCGTGAACTATAAGCTGAGGGATTGGCTCTTTGCCCGCCAGCGGTATTGGGGCGAGCCTTTTCCTATTGTGTGGGTAGATGGCCAGGCCGTCCCGCTCCCTGAAGAGCAGTTACCGATATTGTTGCCGGAGACAAACAACTTTAAACCGTCCGGGAGTGGCGAAAGCCCACTTGCAAATTTGACCGATTGGCTGACGACTACCGACCCGATCAGCGGAGCAGCAGCGCGCCGTGAAACCAACACGATGCCTCAGTGGGCCGGCTCATGCTGGTATTATCTGCGATTTATCGACCCAAAGAATTCTGGTCAGCTTGTCGATCCGGCACAGGAGCGTTATTGGATGCCGGTGGATCTCTATATCGGTGGCAGCGAACATGCCGTGTTGCATTTGCTCTATGCGCGGTTTTGGCACAAGGTGTTATTTGATATCGGAGTCGTCAGCACGCTGGAGCCATTCAAAAAGCTGGTGCATCAGGGGATGGTTCTGGGGGAAGACAACCAGAAGATGTCGAAATCGCGCGGCAACGTCGTCAATCCCGATGAGATGATGGACCAGTTCGGGGCCGATGCGGTGCGGCTCTATGAAATGTTTATGGGTCCGCTGGAGGCCGTGAAGCCTTGGAGCACGAGAGGTGTGGAAGGAGTCACGCGGTTTCTTGAACGGGCATGGCGGCTTATGGTGAATGAAGAGGGCCGATTGTCGAGTGCTGTGATGGATATAGATCCTACCCTCGAACACCAGCGGGTGCTCCACCAGACGATCAAGAAGGTGACCGAGGACATCGAAGGATTGCGCTTCAATACGGCGATCTCCCAGATGATGGTATTTACGAACGAGATGACGAAGGCCGAGCAGCGTTCTCGGACCTTGCTTGAGCCCTTTGTTCTTCTTCTGGCGCCCTTTGCCCCCCATCTGGCTGAAGAGTTGTGGGAGGTGCTGGGTCACCAACCGAGTGTTTCTCAACAGCCATGGCCGGTCTTCGATCCTGGGCTGATCGTCAGCGACCGTCTGACCATTCCAATCCAGGTGAATGGAAAGTTGCGAGCCAAGCTCGACGTGGGGGCCGACGCGACTCCCGAGCAGATCAAAGAACTGGCTCGTGCGCAAGTTGCGGAGTGGCTGCAGGGCAAGGAGATCACAAAATTGATCTATGTGGGGAAAAAACTCATCAACTTCGTTGTCTAAGGAAGTGCTGTGTGCTGAGACCTGAGACCAAGAATGGTGCGATTCGGAACGAGAGGGCGTACCGCCTTTTCATGCTCAGCACTCACGTCTCAGTACTCTGCCTGTTCCTTGCGTTTCTGGGGGCTTGCGGCTATCAATTCCGTGTGGAGGGAGCTGGGCCCACAATTGGGGGAACAGCTGCGGCGTCTTCATCCACATCACCGCCACCACGGTTGGCCGTCCGGACGTTGGAAAACCGAACGTTCGAGCCGAATTTAGAAACCCGCTATACGAACTATCTGCGGCATGAATTTTCCTCGGGCAGTGGAGCCCAAGTTGTTGCGGATTCTGAGGCAGCTGATCTGGTGCTGTCCGGGCAAATTCTTTCGGTTCTTCTTCCCACGCTCAGTTTCACCCAGACCACCACGCTCGAAAGCCGCGCAGAGGTGGTGGTGATCGTGAAGGTGGAGGAGACCAGGACTCAACGTGTCGTGTGGACACAAGTAGCGAAGGGCGCGTCGGAGTTCTACGTGACGCCGGACTTGCAATTTAACCGCGTTCTACAGAATCGGGCCTTAGAGCAGGCCGGTCGTTTCGTTGCCGAGGATTTAGCCTCCCGCTTTCTACTCCAGTTAGAATCGGGAGAACTGACAAAGCCACCAGCACGTCAGGCACCGGACAACGTGGACAACCCCATCAAATAAATCGGATATTTCCTATGGCGTCCGCTCTCTCTCATGCTCAGCTCAATGCGCAGCTTGCGCAAGGCATGGTCGCGCCGCTCTATGCGGTGGTCGGCGAGGAAGATTTGCTGCGCGATATGGCTCTCGGTGCGCTGAAGTCCGCGCTGTTGGGGGAAGGTGCGAGCGATTTTAATTGCGATCTGTTCTATGGTGACGACGTGAGCGGGGCGGAGATTGTCACCTGTGCCTCGGAGGTTGCCGTATTCGCGCCTCGGCGCATGGTCGTGGTGAAAGCGGCCGATAAACTTCCGGCCCGAGAATGCGACGCGATTCTTCCCTATCTGAAGGCGCCGAACGACTCCACGGCTGTGATCTTTGTCGCATCGAAACTCGATGGGCGACTTAAGTTTACCCAGGCTCTCACGAAAGCCGCGGTGACGGTCGATTGCTCTCCTCTGAGAGAGGCGCAGTGGCTTCCTTGGCTCAAGCAGGACGCTGAACGATTTGGGATCCGCCTCAACGACGATGCGATTGACTTGCTTAAAGAGGCTTGTGGTGGATCGCTCTATTCAGTTCGGCGTGAGCTAGAAAAACTTGCCGCCTACGTCTCGCCCGGTCAGGTGGTGACTGCCGCCGATGCAGCGACATTGCGGGGGATGGAGCCAGGCGCGTCAGTGTTTGATTTGACGTTGGCGATCGGTACAAAAAACCGAGGGCGGGCATTGGCAATCTTGGCTAGAAATCTTGAAGCAGGAGAGGCGCCATTGAGAATCCTTGGTTCACTGGCCTGGCAATATCGGAGATTGTGGAAGGTAAAAGAAGTCGCCCGGCAAGGGGGGCGTGAGGGAGAAGCTGCCCGGACATTGCGTATGGATCCCTACAAAGTACGTGGGTTTCTTGATCAATTTCCCGACGCCCATTTGCAGGAAGCGCTCCAGTTGTTTTTACATGCGGATGCCAAGCTGAAGGGTGGAAGTGGCGGGCGTCCTGCGCGAATTCTTGAAGACGTGCTGTTACGGCTCTGCGATCGGGCGCAGGGACAAGCACATCCACCCGCGCCGAGTCGTGGCCCCGAGGCCCCGAAACCGGCAAGAGCAAGGACCATCTCGAATGTGCGGACGATTACGAGGCGGAAGCAGACAAGGAGTTGACACGGATGGTGAGTCGAGCAATCCGGCGCGAAGCTGTGTTCGGCTTCATCACACCCTTCGTCACGGCTTTGCCGAGGGCCGATGTGGCGAGGCGCAGAGAGATCTTCGCATCTTCGACCTTTTTCTCGGTGACCGCCGTTTGAACTTTCTTGACGAGGCTTTTGAGCGTGCTCAGCGTCGCATGGTTGCGGGCGTGCCGTTTCACAGATTGGCGAGCTCGGCGAACAGTCGATTTATGTACAACCGGCATAGTAGACTCCTCTAGAAAAAGAACGCTCTTGTACCACACGGCTCTCCAAAGCGTCAAGGTGAGCTATTCTTGAAAAGGATAAACCTGTGTCAACGATCATAGCCCGTGACCGCTTAATCTTGGCCCTTGATGTGCCTTCACGCGATGAAGCCGAACGGCTTCTCGATCGCGTGCAGGATCAGGTCATGTTCGTGAAGGTCGGACTCGAACTGTACACCGCCGCTGGACCGGAGATGGTCCAACGCTTGATCACGCGAGGCAAACGAGTGTTTCTGGACCTTAAATTCCTCGATATTGAGGAAACGGTTCGTCGAGCCACTGCGCGGGTTGCGACGATGGGTGTGGAGTTTCTCACGGTGCATGCCAATCGGAAAGCGCTGGCTGCAGCCGTTCAAGGCCGTGGAACGTCCACACTGAAATTGTTGGCGGTGACGGTGTTGACCAACTTCGACACCCACGATCTCCACGATATGGGCATTCAACGGAGCGTCCAGGACTTGGTTACGGCGCGTGCCCTCTTGGCGTCTGAGGTGGGTTGTGATGGAGTGGTGGCCTCTGGCGAAGAACCGGCGATCCTCCGACCTAAGGTCGGCCCGAGATTTCTGATCGTCACACCGGGGGTGCGACCTGCCGGTGAAGGTGTCGATGATCATCACCGAGCGACCACGCCGACCCAGGCGATTTCGGCTGGGGCCGACTATTTGGTGGTCGGGCGACCCATCAGAGACGCGTCAGATCCTGCTGCCGCTGCCGCTGCCATTCTTGCGGAAATGCAGCAGGCCTTTAATACCAGGGGTTGACCAGCGATCATCGTCATTCCCGAGAGTGGGAAGGAGAACTGCACGAAAGTTTTCCCCCAATTGATGCGTGGCGTCATGCCTGGTTGCGGGGCTTCTTCTGTCTTTGTTAAGATCTGCTTCTCCACAGAACCTGTGTCGAGTTCCTCTTCGAATGGTGGGTGTAGCTCAGTTGGTTAGAGCGCCGGATTGTGGATCCGGAGGTCGCG
>JBDTSF010000174.1:0-8463 GCA_039931295.1 Nitrospirota bacterium
GTTGGCGTTACCGATCTTCCGCAAAGCCAAGAGAATACTCGCACAGCTTACCTAGAGATAATCAAACTCGTGTTTAAAGAGGACAACCAGTGGTCGTTTTCAGATGGTAGTGGCACCTTCAGCGCAAGTGTTGAAGATCCTGAATTCCTAAAAAAGTGGACCGTCATGAAATGTTCGGGAAGGGCGATCAATTAAAAGTATTATTGAAAACAACCACTACAAAACTGCCAACTGGGAAATATAAGGCGAAGCATAGCATCGTTCAGGTTTTAGAAATAATTCGCTCACGGCAACAAGACCTCTTTAGGAAGAAACATAAGTAATCAGTTTTGATTTTTTGAGTCTTTGTTTTTCTGTTTCGGTTTTGCCTTTAGCACATCAATGGCCTGTCTAAGCTCAAGGGGAACATGCGAGACCGGCATCGTGTTTATCCCCCCTTCGGACTTCATAAGATATTTTCTGAGCAGATCGGGGTGTTTATGGAAATAGAGCAAGGCCAGGACTCCGAGGAAAAGGAGGCCACCAATTATTCTAGTTACAATTCTCCACCCACTATCGTTCATTCACAGTTCCCCGTCTGCCGGCGCTAGGAATGGAATAGGGCCCCTAGGCCCTGGAACACAAATCCTAATATAAGGAAAGCGAGGCCCCAGAGCTTGACCGGAAGACTCTCCTCTACCCAGTCTTCTCTCATCCGCTCCTTGGAGCCAAAACGTCCCGCAACTGCCAACATCCAGCGTTTCCAGAATGGAAATCTTTGAAGCCGTTCCATGTAGTTGTGGCGCATTTCACCGCTTGCCCAATAATTCACGAGGGCAGCACCTCCAACGAGCTCACCCTTTATGAGGAGATAAGCTCCCACAATGTCTAATACTAATCCAAAGATGGAAAAGTACACCTACTTCCCTTTTCCCTTCTCTCGGTACTTCTTCAGCAGATCGCGGAGGGCTTCTTCAATCAGTTCGTTGAGTCGGCACTGTTGACGAGCTGCAAGCACTTTAGCCTCAACGACTAAAAAGGTATCGATGCGGACTCCCAGTTGTTGTTTAGAGGCAGGGGACCCTTTTTCTGTCATGACCGCGCACCGTAAACAATCAGTCCCATGATGTCAACTTGTGCCTATTGACACCATTTGAGGTCCCATGGTACCATAGGACCATACTTTCAAGGAGGATTGCCATGCAGATGCAACGACTCAACATACAACTTCCCAAAATTCTCAAAGCTAGGCTGGACGCCGAACGGAAGCGCGGCACCAGTGCGGCGGGGCTGATCCGGCATCTATTGGAGCAGCATTTCAAAGGTAAGCAGGCGGCGTAACACACAACCAAAGAGGCTGTGAAGGAGTTCCGAAAATGACCATGCGGGTGTTCAATGAAGGATGGCGACATCAGTATCATCGCATGAAACGCTCACGCGATCGGTTTCACGCCCCGCATCAGATCGCCGAAGAGTATGACGACGACTTCTATCATGCGATTCAAGACATCTGGCATCTCAAAGACTGGATTGCCAATGATGCCGCCCTCGGTCCACTAGGTGCCAGGATTGCGCAGGAGGCAACGACCATCCCCTTGCTTGATATCATTGCCGATCTCGCGAACTGCACGAAGCACTTCATACTCACACAGGCGATCCGTGTAGACGCAGACCTGGAGAGCACGAGTTCGATGGTCAGCTTGCATGATGGGGTCATGGACAGAACTATCACAATAAGCTTGGAGGATGGGTCTGAATATACTGGTGTTGTGCTGCTCGATGATGCCCATGAGGCCTGGGAGAACCTATTAACTGGGTATGGTCTGTTATGAACTTGAAGGCGAGTGTAGGGAGGACTGAGCGATGGCCCGCATTCGAAATGTGTTTATCGGCCTTTTGATCCTGGGAAACTTGCTCGCTGGCTGCGCGACGGTCGCCTGCGATGTGGATGACCCTCAATATGGAAAAGACTGTTACGAATGCACGCGCAAGGCGACGTTAGACGCTCGGAAGGTGGATCCAGATAAGGGCAGTCGAATCAGCATCAAGGACCAGATTAAGGACCGGACAGAGGAGTGTCTGAGGGAGCGGGGCTATATTAAGCAAAAAAGGGAGGACCGCCCATGATCTGCGCCATCTATGCGAGAAAATCCACCTAGCAGACCGGAGTGAGTGTGCTGAAGCACATTGAGCAGCGGGAGGAATGGCCGGGGTGAAGAGGATCATGACGCTAGGCCAGCCTCAGTTTGTCCAAGAGATTTTTGGCACTGGCTACAATGAGATCCCGGTCGGAAACCGCGAGCGGTTTGCGTGCTAATAGGGCATGGAGGGCTTCGCAGTCTTTAAGGAAATTCTCAGTCTCTTTTTCAATAATACGGTTTGGCTCCATGATGGGGTGCTCCTTACGAACAGTGAGACATAACGCACGGGTGATATCTCAATTTTAATGGGAGAGCAGTGGGTAGAGACCCAGGCATATCCCCAGCACATGACAGGAGGGCTGAACCATGGCGAAAATCATCCGGCGTGAATGGACGACTAAGGGACCATTAGGCAAGCGCGTGCGACATGTGGCATTCGGGTATACACTCGCCATCAACGGCAAGCGTGAGCGCAAGGTCTCCTCGTCATGGACATCTGAAGGCGACGCGATGAAGGCCCTCAGCGACAGGCAGCAAGGGGTAAGGGCAGGGCAGACCGTTCGGCCTGTTGACATAACCCTGGGTCAGGTAGTCGAGCGCTATCTCAAATTTAAAACTGATCACGGCAAGCGCTCCATTCGTGAAGACACGCGCATGTTTGAAAAGCAGTTGGTTCCAGCCTTCGGGGGTGGACTGTTGATTCGACAACTCTCTGCCGATAAAATTGCCGCCTATGAGGAGCGACGTATTACGGAGGTGAGTGCCTGGACGGTGCGCAATGAGTTGACGGTGCTGCGTCACCTGCTACGCCTCGCGCATCGAAAGTGGGACTATCTCGATCGGGTCCCGGAGATCGAGCTGCCTCCAGCACCGAGAGGACGCACGCGCTTTCTCAGCAAAGACGAAATCACGCAGCTGCTTATGGCCTGTGCGCAGTCTCGCAATAAGCATCTGGTGTTGATCGTCACGCTGGCGATTCACACCGGTATGCGAAAAAGTGAAATTCTCAACCTCGCGTGGGAGCGGATCGCACTCGATAAGGACATGGGATTCAGCGCCACGATTCGGCTCTACGATACGAAGAACGGGGAGGCGAGGGGAGTGCCCTTGAATAAGGACGCGACAACGGCCCTCATGGCCTTGCAGCCGGATATCGCCCAGCGGGTCGGTCGTGTGTTTAGACGAGACAACGGCAAAGACTGGGGGCAGATCCGGACCGCGTTTGAAACGGCCGTGGCACGGGCGGGGTTGCCGGATTTTCGGTTTCACGATCTGCGGCATACCTGCGCCTCCCATCTCGCGATGCAGGGCCGCCCACTGAAAGAGATTCAAGAAGTCCTCGGTCATAAGTCGTTCAGCATGACACTCCGCTATGCGCACTTGAGCCCCATGCACTTGCAGACCGCCGTCGAATCACTGAACGGGTTGACCCCGGACGCCGCAACGCTTGACAGAATGGCACATAAACGGGCACATAGCGTTGAATTGGACATAGAGCAACAGATGTCTGTATCCTAAGTGCCTGTATTTCCTGGACGCGCCCGTAGCTCAGTTGGATAGAGCAACGGCCTTCTAAGCCGTAGGTCGCTGGTTCGATTCCAGCCGGGCGCACCACAGGGCTTCCTATCCATGCGCTGGTTGCTTCGCCCCTCCCGACTTGCGATCCTAGCCCTAGGTTTGGTGGGTCTCTATGCGCTCGTTGGGTTTTTTCTCGTTCCCTACCTGATTACGGCCTACGCAATCCCTGCTGTTGCTGAAAAGCTCAAGCGCCCGGTGTTGGTCAAAGAGGTGGAGCTGAACCCTTTTGCGCTGTCGCTTCGGTTGACGGGCTTCGAAATTCGAGAGCCGGATCAATCTGCCTTGCTTGGGTTTGACGAGTTCTTCGTCAACTTTCAGGCGAGTTCCCTCATTCGTCGGGTCTATGCATTCGAGACGATTCGACTCACGATGCCCTATGTGTCTGCGCGGGTATTCAAAGACGGGCGCATGAATCTGGCGGAACTCGTGCCGCCTGACGATGGATCACAACCGGTCGCACCGCTGCAGGCTGAGAAGACCCCAGCCGAAATTCCCGCCATCGAAATCGGAGAATTTGAAATCGCGCAAGGGGTTGTCGAGTTTCGCGATGAATCGAAGCCCAAGCCCTACACGCTTGATATTGTCCCCATCCACATTGTACTCAGGAATTTTCATACCAAACCAGGCGGCGACAATGCGTATGCCTTCACGGCGGAGTTGGGTAAGGACGAAACGCTCTCTTGGGCCGGCACTATTTCGCTCGAACCGATTCAATCCTCCGGAAAATTTTCCCTCTCCGGGGTGAAGCTGCACGGGTTGTGGCAATACCTTCATGATCGATTCCGCTTCGACGTCATCGACGGCACTGTCGCCGCCGATGCCATGTACGCGTTCGATGCCAGTGCGACTCCCATCAAGCTTCATGTGTCACAGGCGAATGTCCAGGTCGAGAGGCTGGCGGTCAGGGAAGACGGGAACCTCGACCCGGAGATGACGATTCCATCGCTGAGCGTGAGGGGTATCGACGTGGATCTCGCGACGCACAAGGTGACGGTTGGAACGATCGAGATTGAGCGTGCGTCGTTCACGGCCTGGTTGAATCCCGACGGCACGGTGAACTATCAACAGATGTTTGCTCCTGTGGATGCTGTTCAGCCAACCCCTGCAGCGAATAGCGGCTCGTCGAAACCCAAAGACGAGATGACATGGGCGATTTGGCTCAAGGAGATTACGCTACAGGATCATTCGATTGATTTTGAGGATCGCACCTTGCCGACTCCTGCTCATGTCGAGGTCCTGGCCTTGACCGTCAAGACCCACGACGTGCGGATTCCGATCACCGCGGCCTTGCCGCTTGAGGTGGGACTGCAGCTGAATGGAACAGGAACGATCCGTGTGAATGGTTCGGTGCTGCCTAACCCGTTTCAGGCCGATGTCGTCTTGGCGCTGAAGGATATTGCGATCAGGCCGTTTCAACCATACTTCGAGAAATTTGCGCGTATCGATGTCCAGTCTGGCGCCATCAATCTTGATGGGGCGATGCATCTTGCCACTGAACATCCGAACGGTCCGCTGATGTCGTATGAGGGTAACGCCAGTGTCGAGGGATTGAGCGTGGCGGACCGTGACCAAGGTGACGAGGTCGCCTCACTGCAAGCATTCTCCCTCAACAAGGTTCGTGTGACTGTCGATCCGACGACGGTTGCGATTGCAGAGGTG
The DNA here is from genome assembly GCA_039931295.1 of Nitrospirota bacterium. GTDB lineage: Bacteria > Nitrospirota > Nitrospiria > Nitrospirales > Nitrospiraceae > Palsa-1315. Next base: position 5,358 of record JBDTSF010000174.1, read on the forward strand.
GGCCTGCAGCAACCCATGGTGCATCTTGTTGTGCAGCAGGATGGTGGATTGAATCTCGGCAAGCTTGCCGCTGCGACGTTGCCATCGGCTCCAGCGACGGATGAAAAGACTGTGGAGCCTCAGAGCGCCAAAAGCCCACCCGTGCCCGTGACGATCGATGTGGTGAAGCTCGCCAAGGCAGCCGTCACATTTCAGGATAATTCGGTGCAGCCCCCTGTTTTCACGGGGCTGTCTGATTTGAGCGGTACCATCAAGGGGTTGTCGTCGAAGCAGCTGGCTAAGGCGGATGTGAATCTTACCGGTCGAGTGGGTAAGGTGGCGTCACTGAAGATCCTTGGGACAATCAATCCCTTGACCGAGGATGCATTTACAGATCTCACGATCACGCTCGGGGGCATGGACTTGACGGCGGAAAGCCCCTACAGCGGCAAGTATGTGGGCTATCGATTGTCAAAAGGGAAGCTCTCGCTCGATTTAAAATACAAGGTTTCTCAAAAACAACTTGAAGCGGAAAACAAAGTGGTGATCGATCAATTGACGTTCGGGGAGAAAGTCGACAGCCCGGATGCAACGTCGTTGCCTGTTCCGCTTGCGGTGGCACTGTTGAAGGACCGCAAGGGGCGCATCGACATTGATTTGCCTATTCGTGGCGACCTGAAGGATCCTGACTTTAAGTATGGCAAAGTAGTCATCTCGACATTGCTCAATCTGCTCACAAAAATTGTGGCCTCTCCGTTTACCCTGATGGGGAAGCTGATCCCTGGCGGTGGCACTGAAGAGGATTTACAGTTCATCGCCTTTGACCCGGGCAGCGCGACCGTGCCGGATCAGGAAGTGAAGAAATTCGAAGCCTTGGCAAAAGGGTTGGAAGAACGGCCTGGACTCAGGCTTGAGATTGCCGGGACGTCCGATCCTGCGTTGGATCGTGCGGCGATCAGAACACGCAAGCTGAAGGACCAGCTCATCGCAATGAGACAGCGCGAACGGGGGCACGCGTCGCCTCAATCGGAGGAACTGTCGAGCGAAGACGAATCTCGATTGGTGATAGATCTCTATGAAACACAGCAGGAGCAACTGGAAAAAACTGCACCGTACAGACCGATCGAGGCTGTGCAGAAGCCTCTGACAGTGCCGGAGATGAAACAGAGGCTGGTTGCGGCCATTCTCGTGGATGAGTCGGAACTTCGTACCTTGGCCCGTCAGCGTGCGGAACAGGTACGCGATCAGTTGATCCAAGGAGGGAAGTTGGCAGAGGAGCGCGTATTCCTCCTGGAAATAGACCCGACTGTATCTGGGAATGAGCAGGTGAGGAGTCCGCTCACAATCACAGCCGGATCATGAGAAACGGGACAGGAAAATTGGAATAATGAACGGGGCGAGACGTGGAGGGAATCAGGGACCGAATACTCATACGTCAGGAAAGTAGACCAAACAGGCTGCCTGTGTGACGCCTTATTCCGCCATAGCGTGAGACGGGCAAACACTGGCGCTTCGATATTGGAGACTATTCGTACGATGGCCAGTCGAGTGTGTGCGCCCGAGCGAGGTCATTGCCAGCTAAGGGCTTTGGCCCTGCATGATCCAATGATGGCTCAAGGGATGGCCTGGGCGTCACGCGCTCGCGGCACGTCCGGCGGCCGGACGAATTCAATGCTCCGGCCGTCTTCCTGGTTATGGTCTGACGCGCTGAATGGTGGAGGCGTAACCGTCGTCGGAGACGAAAGCTTTCACCTGATCGCCGATGGCGACCTGGTCCATTTTTGTCTGGTCGTCCACACGGACCCGCCTGGTTTCTCCGGCGTCGTCTTTGATTGAGACGTGCCTGGCTCCAATGTCATTCACCCTGCCGGTTATAGAGTCCTGCTTAAACCGCTCAGCCATTGTAGACGAGGCTGCTCGTTTCTCCGATGCATTCTGGGTGCATCCGATCCCACTGAGGGGTCACTCCCGCCATGATCATCATGGCCAGCATTCCGATTCGCATATAGTACCTCCTGGTTATTGAACACACCTTCCGCTTCACGCTGTGCATGCCACTATGGGAAGTTCCTCTCCACGCATCTTCGGGAACAGCCGGTAACATCGAAGTCCCCCTCGCTTCATGACTTGTCAATCCAGTACAAATGTTACTTTTAAATCGACACGATATAAGGAGACCTTGCCGTTGTCGATCACCACGTGCTGCTCCTTCACCCAAGCCGATTTAATTCCGTGTATGGTTTTGGATGCCCGGGTGATTCCGTTTTGAATGGCCTCTTCGAAATTTTTAGGCGATTCGGCACTCAACTCGATGATCTTGGCTATGGACATGAGACTTCTCCATTTCTATAAGACATGTGCGTGCGGTTGCTGCCAGCGTGTAAAGATAACGAGATGAATACCACTTTCTCATATCCAAGGTATCCGGTCTGTGCAAATTGATACACTTTGAGTGTGTTGTTAATCAGAACTGCGTGAGAGACGCGACCAGTCAGCGGTTACTTCCTCTCCAAACCAGGCGGGCGGAGCGTTCCAATTAGTCTTGTTAGATTTTGACGTCGATTTCGTCGCGCGTCAGATCGCACCGACTCATCACGGTTTCAAAAAATTTGTCGCTTTTCTGCTCGCGATGTTGAGGATGTTGCCGTTAGGGTCCTGAAACAGCGGATAGATATCACCATCGCGCGTCAGGTTTGATAGATCATAGAATTCGAACGCCATGCCATTGTCCGTGCGGATCGAAGAATCGATGTGGATATACCGTTGTGTTTGTGCCCGCTGTACAAGATCATTCCGCTGGAGATTCGGACTGAGACTTCAAGAAACGCTCAAAGTCATCCTTCGTGACTGTACCGTCGATAATAATGGCTTCACCTGCTGTATCCGCTAAGGGAGCATCTGATCCATGCTTTGCCGCCCATGTAAACAACCTCGTTAGGTTCTCCCATGTCATTTCCATAATTTACTCCGGAAGTTGTAACGGACTAACCCCTTGGCATAGACCTCATTTAAGCCTAACAACGCATCAGCGACTCAAAGTTGTATCTTGTTATTCTTTTCCAGCTTAAACATCTAGGAATATCCCTTGTGGTTATTGTAGTTCTTTCCGCCGCCCTGAGAATTCTAT
>JBDTSF010000175.1:0-6078 GCA_039931295.1 Nitrospirota bacterium
ATGGAGGTCAGTGCGCCACAGATGGCCAGAGCTTTGGGGGAATCATACGGAATGCCTTGCCGCATCAGCACCGTGCCTAAGTTGGCATAGCCCAGCCCCAGTGTTCGGAACTCAAAACTCTTCTCGGCAATAGAACGGCTGGGAAACGACGCCATCAGTACGCTGATTTCCAGCACGACCGTCCAGAGACGTACAGCATGGCGGAAACTCTCCAACTCGAATTGGCCATCGGTCAAAAAGAACCGGGCAAGGTTGAGCGACGCTAAATTGCACGCCGTATCATCGAGGAACATGTATTCGGAGCAAGGATTGGAGGCATTGATGCGGCCGTCCTCCGGACACGTATGCCATTCGTTGATGGTGGTGTCGTATTGCGTGCCAGGGTCCGCACAAATCCAAGCCGCCCAAGCGATCTGATCCCAGAGATCTCGCGCCTTGATGGTCTTGGAGACTTTCCCGTCGATCCGTCGCTTGAGCTGCCAATCACCGTCCGCCTCCAGCACCGCAAAGAAATCATTGGGAATGCGTACGCTGTTGTTTGAGTTCTGACCGGACACCGTTTGATAGGCCTTGCCGTCCCAATTCGTGTCGTATTCGTGAAACACAAAATGCGTGAACCCTTGCTGTGCATAGGAGAACATCCGCTGGATGTAGGCCTCTGGAACCGCATCTCGCCTGGCGGCTCCCATAGCCTCCCTGAGGATCGGATTCTGCTTGGCATCGACCTCAATTTTCATCTGACCGGCTCCGTCAACAACGTGACAGGCCTTGAGAACAGCGTTGAGGCGCTGTGCGCAGACTTTTGAACCGGTCACCATGGCGGCAACTTTTTGTTCTTCCACCACTTTCCAATTGATAAACTCCTCAATGTCTGGATGATCCAAATCGAGACAGACCATTTTGGCAGCTCGTCTGGTCGTCCCACCTGACTTGATGGCGCCAGCCGCTCGGTCGCCGATGCGAAGGAACGACATCAATCCAGATGAACGTCCGCCACCGGACAACGGCTCGGCATCGCCGCGAAGCTTGGAAAAGTTGGTGCCAGTCCCTGACCCGTACTTAAACAGACGCGCCTCCCGCACCCACAGATCCATAATGCCGCCTTCGCTGACCAGGTCGTCGTCGACGGATTGGATAAAGCAGGCGTGCGGTTGCGGATGCTCGAACGCATTGGTGGCTTTGACGACTTCACGGGTCTTAGGATCGACGTAAAAATGTCCTTGGGCAGGCCCTGAAAGCCCGTACGCATAATGAAGCCCTGTGTTAAACCACTGGGGAGAATTGGGCGCGGCCATCTGATGCGCAAGCATGTAACAGAGCTCATCATGGAACGCATCGGAATCTTCCGGCGTTTTGAAATAGCCGAAGTCCTTCCCCCAAGAAGTCCAACAACCGGCCAGCCGCTCAAACACCTGTCGGGAATCACGCTCTCCTCCCAACTGCGACTTGCCGTCCGGCCCGATGATCGGATTCCCCTGCTCATCTCGCTGCGGCACTCCAGCTTTCCGGAAATACTTCTGGGCAAGAATATCGATCGCGAGCTGAGACCAGGGTTCGGGAATGTCGATATTTTCCAATTTAAACACAGTCGATCCATCAGGATTACGAATTTCCGACGAACGTTTCACGAACGGTAGGTCTTCATAAGGACTGTGTCCGCGATGTGTAAATCGGCGTTCTATTCTCACGATTTCCTCCCAGTCTGCGTATAGGATGGAACTGCTTTCGATTCCAAATTGAAATAGCCTGTCTTCATCTTTACTTTCAGTCGATATCCTAAGTGTTTTTGACCCCCTACTTTTGGTGGGTATTATTTCAAGTTGAGCACGGATTATCTATATATAGCGATCACTACGAATTGTCAACACTAAATATAGTGGTGCGCCTGGGGAAACTGAGGAGTTTCTGTGGATAACAACAAGTGGTGAGAAAACATCGACTTTGGAGAATTTCGACCGACTTATTCACAGAAATGCGACCCAAACTAGGCCCCTATTTATCAGTCACGGACCGTATAAAAAACTAAAATGCACGGCGACCGAGAGCCAAAATGGTTTCATCCACCCCTTCAACGGGAATGAACTGGTTCCCGATACCGATTACCACCACTCGAGTGCCCAGCACAGTAGTTTCAAACCGGCTGAGAATACCCCAATTCTGGCGTGTGGTGTGAGGCCGTACCATGCTATCGAGCAACTCCTGACTATGCCTGCGAAAGATATTTCTGACCACTGTTCCTTCCCGTTGGGGTGTGGATTGATCCATTCGATCTATGGCCTTGGTGAGCTCGGCTTGTACGAAACCCAGATATTGGTCCGTAGTGGGATTCGTCAGTGCAAGCGCGACACTGACAGCTAATACTGCCACAATGAGGCTTAACCGTAGAAGGCTCATACCGGCCCTTACTTATGCTGAACTGATGGCTCTATGGATTCACTGGAAACGGAACCGCGCAGCTCCCCTTTGACAAACAACAGCCGGATGACTAGCCTACGGCCGTGAAGTGTGTGGCAGCCACCATGCTGCTCCCGTTGCTTGCACCTGGAGGATTACCATGTTTGTCTGGAGCAAACGCCTTGTCGGGGCCTTATTAGGGCTTTTTGTGGTCATGTTAGGGATCTATCTCTTTAGAACCGTACTGGACAACACCAGCGACTTCACAACCTATACAACCGGCTGGATGATACTCAACTATATCGGCTTGATTGTGTGGGTATTCGTTTGGATGATCGATCAAGCCCGTATGCGCGGGAAGAATTTTTGGGTATGGCTTGTCCCCTTCATCCTCGCCCCCCTCCCGACATTAATGCTGTTCGTCTTGTTCCTCCAGCGACGCATACAGCCCTCAAAGGTCGGCTGAACCGGCTACGCCTTGCGCGTCGCGACCCACCTCTCGATGCAACTGCGCTCTGAGAACCCACACCAACCAGATACCTGGCAGCGCGACCAGAAACGACCAGAAGAAAAACTGCGCCCAGCCGACCATTTCGACCAACTCGGCCGACGGACGGCCTGAGAAGACTCGCCCGAGCGCTTCCAGGGAAGAGAGTAATGCGAACTGAGTGGCAGTATAACGATGGTCACATAACGACATAATGAGTGCGACAAATGCGACGGTACCCATACCGCCCGTCACATTCTCGACAAGAATCGATGTCATGAGCGCCATGTAGCTCTTACCCATCCAGGCAAGCCACATAAATCCCAAGTTCGAGACCGCTTGGAGCAGACCAAAAATTAGGAGCGATCGAACCATTCCGAGCTTGGCCATGGCGACACCTCCGGCCAATGCGCCGATAAGCGTCGCTCCGATCCCGAGGCCCTTTACATACCCGACTTCGCTGACAGAGAAACCCATCCCTCCGATAAGAAACGCCGTTTGAAGCGACGCCGCAACCGCATCTCCGACCTTATACAGGATAATCAAGGCAAGAAGTCCGATCACCCCTGGGCGTGTAAAAAACTCTTTCAGCGGCCCTCCAATCGCTTCGGCCAGACTCGCCGGTGTCTCACTTGGCTCCGACGGTTCAGGACTGACAAGGATGGTGACAACCCCTGCTGCCATTAGCGCAGCGAGCAGCAAATAGGTGTTTTGCCAGCCAATATAATCAGCCAACAGGAGAGCGCCGGCACTCGCAATCAACAGCGCACATCGATAGCCGTTCACCCACACCGCTGCGCCAAATCCCCGTTCAGGACGTAAGAGCACATCGGTCCGATAGGCATCGAATACGATGTCGAGTGAGGCCGAGAGGAAGGCCACAACAAGGGCTAAAACCCCGAGTATTTCAGGGCGCTGGCCAGGCCCAGTCATCGCCATGGCCGCCAATCCGAGCGCGACGCTCATCTGCGTCACCAGCATCCATCCGCGCCGCCGCCCCAGCCAGGGAGGGACCAGCCGATCCATCAATGGGGCCCACAAAAATTTCAATGTGTACGGAAGGCCGACGAGCGTAAAGATGCCGATAGTCTTCAGGTCGAGCCCTGCAACTGTCAGCCAGGCCTGCAGAGTCCCGGATGTCAGCGCCAGCGGCAGCCCGGATGCAAACCCCAGGGGCAACATGATGGCGATGCGCCGGTTCGCAAGAATCTGAATGAACGAGCCTGTTTTCATCGAGCCGTATTAGTACGCATGAGAGGGCAGCATATCATCGGAATAGAGGGGCGGCTCAGACATTCGCAAAATCTGATCGATCAAGAAGGGAAGGAGGGGCAGGCCTAAGAAGCTTCAAAACCTCCTCGCGCAGGCGCATCGAGTCTCAGCAGGGTTGGCCATTGAAGGTACAGGGCTTATAGCGCGAAATATCAAACTCGATGTGCTCCTGGTAAACCCGTTCGTTGCCGTTCACACCATCCTGCTCAGGATCGTTATACATGGTGTGGTTCCACCAGTAGAACAAGGGATGGGCTTCCGTTCGATAGACAGGATTGCCGTAGCTGCTGCGCGAATAGTCCTCGACTAAACGGCCCGTCACGTAATCGACTTGGCCATTACCTTTGAGTGAATACAACATTAAGAACAGCCGCGCCTCGTGATCGTAGAGCTCGTCAACTCTAGTCGCGAGATCAGGTTCAAGAGGAAGAGCCTCCTTCGTCCACCCACCGGACACAGGGAGGAGGAGGAGGAGAAGAGAGACCAGAAAAATGGAAGCCCCCAACTTCGACGGTATCACAACAGACTCTCACGTAATGGGGTGGCAGGCAGGCGAACTCTATCATGGCCTTCCAAGGCCTTCAAGCAAGGGCAGCGAGCAACATGACGTGAAGAAATTTAGGCTTGATCAGACCGATGCGTTGGAAGCGACCGGCAAGTCCCGACCCGAAGTAGACATACGCTACTTTTGACTTGAAGGTCTGCTGTCACTCTAAAGCCAGTGATCTCCTCACGAATGACGGTGCCTGCATCTATGAAATCCGAATTAATTCACCACTCCCGGAGCAAGTGTCCGATCGCGCAATGTGCGGCGGTAAGATCCAACCGCGATGGCGAGCGCGACGACGACCAGAATCACCGCGACTGCGAACGTGATCCGCATACTAGTGGCAACGGCCTCGGGGCGCGCCGTAGTGATGTCGCTGGTCGTCGATGCGAACGCGAACACAGCGCCCATAACAGATGCCTTGGTGATGAGCGCGAGATTGCGCGAATAGGTTGAGCATGCCGGAAATGACGCCCCGCTGGTCTGGACAGATATCTATCATTATGGCGGTGTTGTTGGCCGTCTGGAACAGCCGACGGTGATGACTACGATGGTCATGAGTTGTGCGCCAAAACGGTCCGCAATGCGACCTGCTGGAACACCGGTCAGCGCGGCGGCATCGGACTGACCCTCAGCGTGCTCACGAGGCCTGCCACAAACGTCAACACCGCTCCGATCCCAAGACCGATCTGAGGCGCTGCATCGGTGGTTAAGGTAAAGAGCAGGGTCATGATCACCGCACCAGCGGTTTGCCCAAACAACCGGGCGGTGCCCTGCATACCTCCCGCGGCGCCACTTCGCTCGTTTGGTGCCGAGAGGAACATGTTGCGGTTGTTGGCCACATTAAAGAGGCCGAAACCGAGGCCACACAGCATGGTGAGCGGTATGAGCAGCAGCGGGTCGCCCTTCAGCGGCCACAGTGCGGCAGCCCCGAGCCCAGTCGCGAGACACAAACCGCCCACGGCACTAAGCCAGGCTGTCGACACGCGGTCCGCGAGACGGCCTGCGAATGGGGCGGCGATAGCCACGGTCAACGGCCAGACCGTCATGTAAAGACCGGCCATCAACGTGTCCAGCCCAAGCCCGTGCTGCAGATAAAAAGGTAGCGCGACCATGCCCGCGGTCTGCCCAGCAAAACAACAAGCCGAGGCGATCACCGAAAAGCGGAATGAATCGGCGCGGAGTAAGTCGAACGGGATCAGTGGCGCCTCCTTCGGCATTTCCCGCCGAACCAGCGCCACCAGCTCAAGGGCTCCGGCGGCGAGCAGGACGGCAGCCAGCGCCGGTCTGGTTGGGAGCAGCTCCGCGCCAATGACCAATGACGCAAAGGCTCCGGCATTCAACGCCACACTGAACAGGTCCAGCCGACGTGCCGTCC
>JBDTSF010000176.1:0-4307 GCA_039931295.1 Nitrospirota bacterium
TCGCAGAAGGCGACGTCTTCGAGTATGAGCCGATTGGGAAACCCACCGAGCTGTTCGAATAGCGCACGGCGGACGAACAGCGCTTGGTCTCCATAAATGATCCGGCTGCGGATGCAGCGGAAATTGTCTAAGAACGAGATCAGTTTGAGCCGCCAGTCGTCGCCGGAGAACTGGTGCATGAATCCGCCGGCTTGCATAGTCTGATCTGCTTCCATCTCGTTGAGCCGCTGAATTGCGCCCGGAGGCAAGACCGTATCGGCATGAAGAAAAAGCAGCCATTCACCGCGCGCTTCCTTTGCTCCAGCATTCATCTGTAAAGCGCGTCCTTTTGGAGCGGTTAATAGCAGGCGTGAGGGGTGAGGCGTAAGAGGTAAGGGGTATTTAGAGAAGCTGAATTCAGCAAGCACCGCGCACGTGCCATCGGTGCTGCCGCCGTCGACGACGACCACTTCGTAGTCGCCTTGTTGGGTGAAGAGAGCACGCAATGTGTTGGCAGCGCCCGCTCTTCGTTGTAGGCCGGCATGACGACTGAGATCACACAGCCACCTCATTCAACCACGAGTGCAGAAACCTCCGCACATCCTGCGCCCAGGCCGTGGGGTCTTCGGCAATCGATTCGAACAGATCGCTCAATGTCAGAACCATTCGATCGGTGAGTGCGAGGTAGTCCTGCGCGCGGCGACGTAAGGTCTCCGCATCGGTCCACCCTTCGGCCATCGCCTGTTCGAGCATACGCCTACCGAACCCATGATGAGCCTCTTCTTGCTGAAGCAAGATTCGCCGTAGTCGGCCAAATGGTGCCGCGCGCCTGACCAATCCTTCTTCAATGCGCGTCAGGATGGCTTCGCCCAGTCCTTCGAGAATGACCTGCTCAGCTAAAAATGTTTCGAGCACATCCTGCCTGGCCAGCGCGTCGTTGAGTACCTCTCGATACTCCTCTAGCGCCGGCAGAAACGGCGCATCGCCGAGATGTCTCGGCGCAAGCCAGGCAATGGCGCCTTGAAACACTACGGCATGCGCGGCTTCCTGACGGGCCTGGCTGAGGAGAAAGCGCCGCGGTCCGGAATCCAACACCAACGCAGCCTGTGCTTTGGCGCATTCATTCGCCAATCGCTCGCCATGCTCAAGAAACGTCAGCAGGCGCGCGATCGGCGTTTTTTCATCAGGACGTACCAGCACGTGCCATCTCCTCTTTGGGCGGAATGCCGTTCAAACTCCAGTCATAGTCGAGATACTCGATGCGATAGCCCGGCTGCATCAGCTCCTTTGCCAACTCAGGATCATCGACATAACGAGCAATATAGGCCAACGCCGATCCAGCGGCATCGGCGAAATCTTTTTCAAACCAGTGAAAGATCATCGACAGCGCAGCAACTTTCTCCTTTCGATCGAACCGATTGCGCATGGGGTCGTTGATGAACATCCTTGCCGCATGATCGAGCTGACGATCGAGTGGCTCCGGCTGATAGGCCCAGGGCTGGAGCTTCGGACAGGATGTGGATGCGCAAACAATGGCAAAGTGCATCAGCGGCTCATGGAACTGCTCGATCAGCACTTGCCGTTCAAGATCGTAGAGATTGATGGTCGTGCCACCGACTTGATAGTCGCGACCGATGAAATAGCGATAGCGCCCCCAGAGGGTCATTGGCGAATAGTGGTCCAAGATACCCTTGACGGCAAAGGCATTGTAGGCATTGATCCAAAAAGCCAGTTGATCCTGACGCTCCAGCAACCTTGTAGGATCGATCCGGTTGAGTTCTCTTAAGTAGCCATCAAGCGTGCCGTCGGCCTGTATGGCCGGATAGTCCACTTGCCCATCACGGACATAGGCCTGGACGATCTGATCCCAGGCTCGGTGCGACACTCGATCAGGCACAATGGGATCTGCCGGCTGAAACATTCGCGGGGTGGTTGAACAGCCGGCCAACATGACGGCAAGAAGAATTGCGCCGATCCAACGACTCATGTGAGGGCTCCTCGCGAGGTTCATGACCGTGCTGAACGCAACGCCGTGATCGGATGGCGTAGAATTGTTCCGACGACGCGGCCATCGAGCCTGTTGCACGACGAGTTGTCGGAACAGGCTTGAATCTTTTGTCGATTGAATCGAGATAATATTTCACTCAGCGACGATTCGAGCAAGTTCCCCACGGAAGGGAACGCCAGACAGGGTGACACATTTCCGGAAGCATCGATCGCCACACTGTACCGCCCCGCATCGCAAGGTTCCAACTTCTCTCCACGCAACCAACTCACATTGTCCTCAACGAATTTTCTGAGGTAGCCGGAGGGAATTAACTCTTCATCGAGTAGCCCGCTGAACACAGCGGCGGCGCTCGATCGATCGTACATGAGCAGTTCATCAGGCCTGCCATAGGTACCGACGTTCCAATGATAGGCGCCCACCACTGGTAAGAATCCCTGCTCCCGCGCAAACCGCACGACCGCAGGCACCTCGGTCCGATTGACTTCGCTCACAATGCAGGTGAGAAATTTTTGATGAGGAAACGTCTTCAACAGCGCGATGCCTTCCAACACTTGCTCCAACTGATCGGCGCCGCGAATCTGCCGATACTGCTCTCGGTTCAACGTGTCCAGGCTTACCGAGATGGTCAGTGGCAGCCGACCCAGTCGCTCGACAAGATGCGCCGTGAGCTTCGTGCCGTTTGTAATCAGCGTGAGTTGAAAGCCCAGCACCGAAAGGTCTTCAAGAATCTCCGGCAAATCTCGCCGCAACAACGGCTCGCCCCCCTGCACCAGCACGAATCGCACACCATCACGATAGAGACTGGAGAAGACCCCCTGGATTTCTTCTCTCGTCATCTCATATCGACCGACATTAAGCGGAAGATCGCAATACCCGCAGGCGGAATTGCATCGGAGATTGACCTGAAACGTCGCCAACACCGGCCGACCCGCCATAAGGTTGATGACGGGTGTGAGCGCTTGGTTCAAGAGCGCCAAAGGGGCGGCCATCATCTAGCCTCGCATCGACACAAACGGCCATATTTGGACAGGATCACGCCGTTTTTTCCCTGCCTCTGTTGTATGCGCACGCCCATATCTCTTCGGCTCCTCTAACCCACTGAACTTTCTTATTAATCTCGCACTATCCTCCGGCACAGGCCTTGCTCAAGAGTTTGGATTGACATCGACTCTTCGTCCTCTGAAGGAGGTTCATGATGCAGAAGACACATGCGAACATGTTCCTGATTCTGGTGAGCAGCCTGGCCTTTATCGCCATGGCCATCACCCCGGCATTGGCCAAAGACTCAGAAAAGAAGAAGTCCACTCACTCGTCCGTGAAAACAGCCGGTCATGCCCCTCATCAGATCGATGGACCCAAAGCCAGCCATGACAAGAAGCCGGGCCCGGCTTGGATGACCTTCGGTGGCACAGTCAAGAAAATCGAGGGCAACACCTACACCGTGGAAGACTATGAGGGCAACCACGTCAGTCTGTATGTGGGCCAGGGCACGAAACAGATCAAGCCAAAGAAGGTTGGGGACACTGTCCGCGCAGAAATTACGCAGAGCGGCTTCGCAAACTCCATTCAGTAGCCACTCTTAGCATCCGCACACTCACCTCACACACACTAGCTGTCCACGAACGGAACGGCCCTGAGCAGGCCAACCTGTTCAGTATCCACCGCCAGCATAACCGTGTCATTGAGCCGACGTCTTGACCGATTTCTGAAAGACGATATCACCATAGTACGCCGTGGCCTGTTCATTGGTATTGTCCGTATCGCTCATGATCGCGACGCCGTTGATCATCGGCGGCTCCTCCCCGAACGCCTTCTTGTAGTCTTCATAAATATTGCGCTCTTCGTCGATCCACATGCCTACTTTTTGCGTGCCGCTCTCGACAACGACCATCTGGGCAAAGTCGGTATAGGCATTCTCGACAATCGTACCGACAGTGGCCTTCGTGTCCCAAATATAGTTCAAGGCGGCGATGGGAATATCTCCAAACAGCGCCTGCCCGGCCTTGTACTTGAGTTTCTTGCCAAAGCTGACTTTGTCGGGGTCGTATGCAAAGGTGATATAGAGCCGGGCCGGAAAGTCGTCGCCCTCCTTGAGAGTCACGTCGCTGCCCTTCAGTACATTGTCGACTTTCCAGCGCCACCGGACGATCGGATATTCTTTCGGGTCGATCACCACCGGCTTGGTCAAGCCGGAAGCCGAAGCCTCGCTCACCGCCTTCACAACTGTCACCCCTCCATCCTTCACCACTTCATAGGAGGTATGTTTCGGTATCTTCTTAAAGATGAGCGGCTTCCATCCATCAGGCATCGCCTGCCCGAC
>JBDTSF010000177.1:0-4681 GCA_039931295.1 Nitrospirota bacterium
CTCTCCCATGTGAACTACGAAAAGAGCCTGCGGATCCGTCGCCAGGGACATGCGCGCGGCAACTTGCAGCCCTGCGATGCTGGCCCGGTCGCTCGAGGGCTCCATCGGCTCGAACGAGGGCTCTTGCCATTCTGGCGATGGGCCGGCAATGAGCTCATGCTCAGCGCAGTCAAACAATAGGAGTCGATATTCCGTGGACCTCACGATCGCCATCATCAGCTACAACACGCGGGATTTGCTGCTGGTCTGTCTGCAGTCTATTCAGGAAATGACGAAAGACGTGGAGTATGAACTGATCGTGATAGATAACGCATCCAGTGATGGTAGCGCCGCTGCCGTACGAGCCCAGTTCCCTCAGACAAGGGTGATCGCAAATCAAGACAACGGCGGCTATGCCAAAGCTTGTAACCAAGCTGTCGAAATTGGCAGGGGCCGGTACGTGCTCTTTCTGAACAGTGACACGGTGATGAGAGCCTGCACGCTTTCCAGGATGGTGGCATGTTTGGACATGCAGCCCGATATTGGGGCTGTAAGTTGTCTCCAATGTGATAAAGCCGGGCAAGTGCTGCAGTCTTGCTTTTCCTTTCCTTCGGTCCGCGATCATCTGCGCTATTCGCCCTGGGTTCCAACGATCATTAAACGTGTGGTCGGTCGCGATGTTGAACTAGATTTTACGGTCTCGCAAAATGTGGAGTGGGCGAACGGCGCCTGTCTTATGGTGCGGAAGGGATTATTCGAACACATGGGGGGATTCGATAGTCGGTTTTTTATGTATTTCGAAGACGTCGATTTGTGTCGCCGGATTCATCAACGAGGCTATCGTGTATGGCATGCGGCGGACTGTGAAGTCGTCCATTTGATCGGACGCAGTAGTGTGGAGCATCGAGATCAACTCAATGTGCAGTGGGAGCTCAGCCGGATTCTCTATGTCGAGAAACATTTCTGGTGGCTCGAGCGGTTCATCATGAAAGCGTGGATAGGAGGGGGAGTGCTCGCAAAAATCTTCAAGGCTGCCTGCTCAGGTCGTTCAGATCGTTATCAGCAGATGGAGAAGTTGAAGGCGATGTTATGGCGCGTATGGGTGGGACAACCGCATTGTAAAGGCCATGTCGCCTATTCAGCTGGAGGATAGGCGGTGTCTGGGAAAGACCGCAATCCAGTGTGGTGGAAACGGTCTGTCTGTGTTCGGTCTGAAGAAAGGTGTGGGCGGTCAATGAATCGGATCAGTGTCGACCAACGTGAACAGTACGATGATGAATGGAATGGGTGGAAAGCCGAGGCAACGGCGTTTGACGGTGTACGCCGGTACGATCAGATCAGCAGGGTGGTCCACATGCTAGGTGCGAGGAAGATTTTGGATGTAGGGTGCGGAGACGGTCGACTAGCAAGGGCTATCCGAGCAAGGGGTCTCGATGTCGTCATTCATGGTTGTGATGTGTCTATTGCGGCCCTCACTCGAAGTGAAGGACTCGATCGGCAGTACTGTGTCGACCTCAATAGTGAAGTCTTGCCGGAACCAGACGAGAGTTTCGATCTGGTCATTGCGAGCGAAGTGATCGAGCATTTGATCATGCCGGATCGTGTCTTGGAGGAATTTACTCGTGTTCTCAGGCATGGCGGCCATATCTTGCTGACCGTTCCGAACGTCGCGTTTTGGCGGTTCCGTGTCCAAGCATTGAGCGGTCAGGTGCCCTCCGTGACTGCCGATACTCGCCACCTACATTCGTTCAGCGCATCTCTCCTCGCGCAGCTCGTAGGGAAAGCCGGTTTACAGGTCGTGCAGCTTACAGGCCTGCGCCAACGATTCAATCGGCTTAGTCAGCTCCACTTTACATTGCTCAGTGATACTCTGCTGATTGTAGGAAGGAAACCGTGAGATCGTGGCATACGAGCTGACCAGGCACGAATTCAATCGAATCATCCGAGCCTACCGACCTTCTCGGTACGAGACGTTTGGAGCGCAGGACACGCGGTTTACCACGCCGATGAATCATGCATTGAAATGTCGAGATCGTCTCCATGTGGCGCTTCGAAGCGGATTGCAGCGATTGCCCGATGGACCCCAGACGATCGTGGATTTTGGTCCCTTCCCGGGCAGTCTGCTGCGTCTCTCGCGTGGGCTCCAGCCGACGAAAGCGGCGCGTCTGTTCGGTGCCGGACTGATGGCCAGTCCCGAGTTCGTGCAGTTCATGAAACAGGATGCCGAGGTCGAGATTCTCACCGTCAACCTCGACCCAGCGGGGCAACAATTTGCTTCCAAAGGGTATCGGGACACAGTGCCTTTGCCAGACCATTCCGTACAACTTGTGTTTGCACTGGAGATCGTTGAACACCTCACCTCCCCATTTCATTTAATGTCAGAGGCCTACAGAATTTTGAAGTCCGGCGGCCATCTTGTAATCACGACGCCCAATGTCACTCGCATCGGCAATATCTTCAAGCTGTTGATCGGTCGATCACCCAATGATCGGCTAGCCCCTCCAGGATATAATGATCCCAACGATGAATGGCGTCCTCACGCACGTGAATATGCGATGCACGAGCTAGCAGAGATGCTACACCATGTTGGGTTTGAGGTCGCACAATCGCGGTTTTTTCTGGGCGAGGACACCCAAGACTGTCAACAGACTGCTCGGCAGAGCGTGATCGATTGGGCCAAGGTGCCGTTCTATCTTATTCCACACTTGCGCGGGAGCTTATTGATTCTCGGGAGAAAACCATGACGCCGGTCGTCCTTGCAGAACTGGCTGGGTCTTCGGCCTATGGAGGCGGTGAACGGTATTTGGAACTGCTCTTTGACCGTCTCGACCGCACGCGATATCGCGCGATGCTGATCTGCCCTGAGCCTGGTCCGTTCGTAGGGCGTATGAAAGAGCGCGGAGTGGAGACACACCTCGTCCACTTGGCGCCGTTGTTCAACCCCTTTGCCCTCTGGCGGTTGACCCGTTTGCTTCGGCGGGAACGAGTGACGATTCTCCAAACGCACGGTGCCAGGGCGAACTTTTATGGACGTATTGCGGGACGTCTGGCTGGGGTCCCGGTCACTATCTCGACAGTCCATAATTCCCTGAAAGACTATGAGGTGTCTTTACTCACACGATGGTTCTACATCACGGCTTTACGACTGACGGTCCCGCTCGTTCATCGAATCATCTGCGTCTCGAACTCCAGTCGTCGCGATCAGATTGATGAGTGCCCGGCTGTGGCGGCACGGAGTCAGACGGTTTACAACGGTGTAGATCCGTCAGTCTTTCCTTCGCAGCCGAATCCTCAGAAAGTCAGGGAGGAGCTTGGCATTGTATCGGGACCGGTATTGGTCATGATTGCCCGGTTGGCTGAAGCAAAGGGGCATCAGTTTTTGTTACAGGCGCTTCCAAACTTGATCAAGGCATGGCCGAACCTCTGTTGTGTGTTTGTGGGAGAGGGTGAGCTTCGTGAGCACCTGCATCGCCTGGCAGTCGAACTTGCTGTCGAACGGTCCTGTTGCTTTCTAGGGGTCCGTGAGGACATTGCCGACATTCTGGCTGCTGCGGATGTCGTCGTGTTGCCGTCACTATCCGAAGGGTTTCCGTTTGTGCTGTTAGAGGCATTGGCTATGGGCTGTCCTGTGGTGGCGACACGGGTCAACGGGATTCCAGAGTTGATTGAAGACCACAAGACTGGATTCCTCGTGCCGGCGCGAGATCCACATGCGCTGATGATGGCTATTCGAGAAGTGCTGAGTGATCCAATTGCAGCTGTGAGGATGGGGGCATTGGGGCGAGCTCTGGTTCAAGAGCGGTTTACGGTGGACCGTATGGTTGAGAATACGACGGCGATCTTTGATGCGGCGTTAGACGACGCGGGCATTCGGGTACCCATTGAGAAACGGATGGCAGCGTGAAGCAGGTAGCCATGCCAGAGACGGAACAGATTGTTTGTCCTTGTGGCAGTCAGGCCATGCCGGTTGATGTGTTTCAGACTCCGACCAGGCGGTATGTGCGTTGCCCTGGCTGTGAGCTTGTGTTTCTGAATCCTCGCCCGTTGGGGACCATGGTCGAGCAGTTTTACCGGGAAGATTACGACCAGGCCTATGGCGAGGCCGAGGCATCGTCGGACCGCGACCCAGTTTTTGAGAGTGTCGTGGGCCGTCTTGGCCTGTATCGGCAGCCTCCCGGTCGGCTGCTTGATATCGGGTGTGGAGACGGCGCGTTTTTGTCGCTCTGCCAGTCGGCAGGATGGACGTGTTATGGGTTGGAGTTGTCGAAAAAAGCAGCCGAGCGTGCAGCTCGTCGTCAACTCACGGTGCTTCCGTCTGATTGGTTAGAACAAACCGGGGAGCATGAACCGTTCGATGTCATCACCCTTGTGAACGTACTGGAGACGGTGACGAATCCGGTGAGCCTCTTGCGGCAGGTCGCAAGCGCATTGACGCCATCGGGTCTCGTCGTCATCAGAGCGACCAATGGGGTGTTTCATCTTCCGATGCGGACACCGGCCCAGTGGGTCGGGTCCCGCTTTGATCAGGCATTTCACCTTTTTCTCTATTCGCCTCACGCACTCCGCTCGTTGCTCAAGGGGATCGGATTACATACCACTGCGATCCATAACTCGGTACCTAGTCGAGGGCCTCTCGTCCCGGCGAACCCGTGGATGAGTCGCCTCAAGTGGCGGATCGGTGCGACGGCGTTCTGGTCCTGTG
>JBDTSF010000178.1:0-69184 GCA_039931295.1 Nitrospirota bacterium
GAGGCCCCGCATCGTGTCGAGCGCCGGCCCCATGCGGACTTCAATCTTCTTCCCGCTGGGGGATCGAGCGAAATAGCGACGCGCGAGCGCCGCCGACTCCTCGTCGACTTCGCAGGTCAGCACCGTCCCGTTTGCCGGTAACGCTTCGGCAAAACAGAGCGCGCTATAGCCGGTGAACATGCCGATTTCCAGCACGCTGGTGGCCCGGACCAGCTGCGTCATCATCTTCAGAAAAGCTCCTTCGAGCGGCCCGACGATCATCTGCGGAGCCTCCATGCAGCGCTGCGTCTCTTCCCGCAAGGCGCGACAGAGATCCGACTCCGGCATGGAGTGGGCTTGGGCGTAGGCTTCGATATCTTCGGAAACCAGTGTCTTCATCGGTCTGTGCAATCCTGGGTTTGAAAACGATCGGTCGGTTACGTACACTACGCGGAACTGATTCATCGATGCGGCGCGCATCATAGCATAAGAGGAGACGCTGGCCCGTGAAAACCCTGAAGACTGTAGACGCCTTGACGACCAGACTCCTGGAGATCCAGCGCATTAACAGTGCGGCCTCACTTCTCTCGTGGGATCAGGAAACCTACATGCCGGCCGGTGGGGGCGAGGCCCGCGCCGAGCAGATTTCAACACTCCAGGGTATTGCACACCAAAAGCTCGTCTCGCCAGAGATTGAACGCTTGCTCACCACCTGGGTCGATCCGGAGACCGGTGAAATCCGCGATACCCCTGGCGAAGGCTGGGATGAACCTTCTCGATCGCTGCTCCGCGAAGTGTGGCGCGACTATCGCCGCGCGAAGAAGCTGCCCTCCGATTTTGTGATCAAACTCAGCCGGGAATGTTCGCTGGCGCAGCAAGTGTGGGTGGAGGCTAAAGAGAATCAGGCCTTCGCGCAATTTCTCCCGAATCTCCGCACGGTCCTGTCGCTTAAGCGAGAAGAGGCTGAATACCTCGGCTACGAAGACTCGCCGTACAATGCTCTGCTCGATGTGTACGAACCAGGCTCCACCATCGCGGCCTTGCGGCCATTGTTCGCACAGGTCAAGGGGCGCCTTGTACCGCTGCTCAAAAAAATTCAGCAGAGTTCAGTGCAGATCGACGACGGGATGCTCTTTCATACCTTCGACCAGGCCCACCAATTGGAATTCGGCCGGATGGTTTTGATCGCGATGGGCTACGACTTCGAACGGGGACGCCTCGACTTGTCAGCGCACCCCTTCACGACCTCGTTTCATCCGACGGATGTGCGCGTGACCACCCGTGTGCACGAACACGATCTCCAATCCTGCCTGTTCAGCTGTATCCATGAAGGCGGCCATGGGTTGTACGACCAGGGTCTCGATCCTCGCTACTTCGGCACGCCGCTGGGCGATTCGGTCTCGCTTGGCATTCATGAGAGCCAATCCCGCATGTGGGAAAACTGCGTGGGCCGATCGCGGCCGTTCTGGCGTTTCTTTTACCCCATGCTCCAGCAAACCTTTCATCATCAATTGCGCGCGCTCGACGTGGAACAATTCTACGCGGCGATCAACCGCGTCAAGCCGTCGTTGATTCGAGTTGAAGCCGATGAGCTGACCTACAATCTCCACATCATGTTACGCTTTGAAATCGAGCAGGATCTTATTGAAGGCCGGACGCGCCCGGAGGACTTGCCGGAGATCTGGAACCAGAAAATGGAGGAATACCTGGGCATCCGCCCTTCCAACGATGCGGAAGGCGTCCTGCAAGATGTGCATTGGTCGTTCGGCGCGTTCGGCTATTTCCCGACGTACACGCTCGGCAATCTCTACTCTGTTCAATTCTATGAGCAGGCCAAACTGGAGATCCCCCATCTAGAGGATGAAATTGCGGCGGGACAATTGATGGTGTTACGGCGTTGGCTCGGACAAAAGATTCATCGCTGGGGCCGGATGTTCACGCCGGATCATCTCTCACGCCGAGTGACGGGCAAGAGCCTTGACCCCGAACCGTTCTTATCCTATGTGGAGCGTAAGTACGGGGAACTGTACAAGCTCTAGTTAGGATTCAGGAAAGCGATACCATCCATCAGGAAATTCCACGGGTCGCATTCCTGGAACAGCAAGACGACCCGCAGGCTGCTCAAAAATTTCGTCCAGCAAGGCCGCAGCGAGTGAGGACCGCAGGCGTACCCTCTGGGGTACGTTGAGGATCTGAACGCTGCGAGAACGCCGCTGGCGGAATTTTTCAGCAGCCTGCCGCTAATATCCCATCGCCTGATTCAGCTTCGCCAAGCTCCCGACGGACAACGCGAACTCCGCCTGCACCTCGATGCGAGACGGCACCAAGATCGTCGTATGGAACACAATATCGCGGATCGGGATCTTGAATTCCGGCTGCTGTGGAGTGCTCAATTCAACTGACTCAACCGACTGGGTAATCGCTCCGCTATCTTGAGGCCCATAGACCGCTACCACCGCCTTCAGAATCTCCGCGACCTTCTCGTTCGTCTCTACCCCCTCAATGCTTTTCTCCAGCAATGGAATGACTTCTTCCTGTGCCTGGTCGGAGAGTGTGAAATTTTCTACCCGTTCCTTTCGGCGTAGCGACATCAAGTCATTGTCGAGATCCTTGCTGAAGGCCCCATAGGCAAACCGGAAGAACTCGAAGTGAAAACCTTTGAATCCTTTACCAAACATCTGCAATTCGCACAGAAAACAGAGTTGCTGCAGCTTCACATCGCTGAGCAATCCGTGAGGTTCCGTCAGATGCAGAACATAGAGCAACAGAGCCCTGTCGACCGTAATCTGATTGGGTGTCCGCATTCTGATACTCGCGCGCGCGTTCCGCTTTGTGGAAGCTTCCACTATAGGCAGCGCCGGAGATCTCCGTCAATTCTTTCTCTCGGCACCCTATGCCATAAGACCCCCTTGACCAGTCAGACAGTTTCGTTTTTAATAGGCCCCATCGGAGGCCCGTCTTGGCAAATACCCATGTTAAGGAAATGCAGGCCCTAAAGGAGCACCTGGGCAAGCATCAGCTCAAGCTCACGAGGCAACGTGAATTGATTCTGAGCGCCTTTCTCCGGCAAGAACACATTACCGCGGAAGCCATGTATCATCAGCTGGCGAAATCCGATCCGCATCTAGGGCTCGCGACTATCTACCGAACGCTCAATCTGTTCTGCGACGCGGGCCTCGCACAAGCCCGACACTTCGGCTCTCAGACGAAATACGATAACGTCTCGCACAAAGGCCACCACGATCACCTCATCTGCACTGGCTGTGAAAAAATCGTGGAATTTGAAAACGAAGAAATTGAGCGGCTCCAGGAAGAAGTGGCCACCAGAAACGGATTTACCATCAAAACCCACCGGCTTGAGCTCTACGGCCTCTGTTCTCGCTGCCGTCATTGACGAATCGCCTTTTTTTTAGTATCATTTTGAGACAGCTTATCAATTTCAATTCCATAAGGATTCCCCCATGTCATTTGTATGTTCAATGCCCACAGTGCGCCAAATAATCCTTTCGAGCTTCATTGTGCTCTGCGCCGCCTGGGCCTTCGTACCCTCCGCCCCTGCCGCCGATTCGCTCATCGTCTATTCCGGTCGGTCTGAGCGGCTTATCAAGCCGGTGCTCGACGCCTTTACGGCAACTACCGGCATTCAAATCGAGTTGTTATCGTCAGGCACGACAGAATTGCTCAATCGACTAAAGGCTGAAGGTGATCGCACCTCGGCCGATATCCTGATCACCAACGATGCCGGCAGTTTGGAACTGGCCCGAACAGCAGGGCTCCTCCACCCGCTGAATATGCGGGAAGTCGAACGAGCCATCCCGGCGCAGTTTCGCGCATCGGACAATGCGTGGGTGGGACTCTCCGGGCGATTCTGGGTCGTGGTATATAACACCACGATGGTCAAACCGGACCAGGTGAAGTCCCTCCTCGACCTTGCCGATCCGAAATGGAAAGATAAGATTGCGATTCCAAATTCCGGCAGTGAATATCTGCAAGCAGGCGTGTCGGTCATCCGCGCAACCCATGGTGATGAGAAGACCAAACAGTTCCTGCAAGGCCTCAAGACCAATGCAGACAGCCAGGTCTACCAGAAAAGCTCGCAGATCGTGGATGCCGTGGCCAAAGGACAAGTCGCGTTGGGTATCGTCAATCACTACTACGTGTACCGTCATCTGGCCGCTCAGCCAGGATCGCCGGTTGCGGTGGTGATGCCGGATCAGCAAGAGGGCGGCATGGGAGCGATCATGAACGTCGCGGGCGTCGGTGTGATCAAGACAACCAAGCGCCTCGACAGCGCCAAGCTGCTCGTCGAATTCTTAGTCGCCCAGGCGGGGCAGAAGTTATTTGCGGAACTTGACAAGGAATATCCCCTCCATCAGGACGTGAAGGCAGATCCGGCACTCGTGGAACGTAAGAGTTTCCGCGCGGCACTGGTCCCCCTCTCCAAACTCGCCGAACTGCGCGAGCCGACGCTCACGCTGATCGAACAAGTGGGTCTCCGGTAACTCGAAGGGACCCGTCGTGAGCACGATTCGCCAGCAACTTGCTTCGCCTTTGCAACTCGTTGTCTTGGCGACGGCGGGAATTATTCTGCTGCCGCTCGGCTATGTCACTGCGCAGGCCCTCTCGGCTGATCCGGCCGTTTGGAGCCGCTTGTGGGCAACGCGCATTCCCGAGCTCCTGTTCAACACCGTCTCGCTGGCCGGCAGCGTGTCGATCATCACGCTAATCCTGGGCGTCTCAACCGCCTGGTTGGTGACACGTGTGGACTTCCCCGGTCGCCGATTGTGGGAAGGCGCCCTGGTTCTTCCCTTGGCGATGCCGACCTATGTGCTGGCCTATGTGTACTCTTATCTCCTAGGATTCGGCGGCCCCGTTGAACATCTCTGGCAACTCGTGGCCGGGCCCCAAGCCAGAGTCTTTTCTCCCCATAGTTATTGGGGCGCAACACTGGTTATGGCATTGGACACCTTTCCCTTCGTTTACCTCCTCAGCCGGAGTGCGCTTCTCAGCATGAATGTGTCGTTTGAAGAAGTGGCGCGGACCAGCGGTGTCTCCCGTCTCTCGACCCTGTGGCGAGTGACGCTGCCGTTGATGCGCCCTTCGATTGCTGCGGGGATTGCGCTCGTTATTTTGTACGTCGTGTCGGACTTCGGCGCCGTGTCGTTACTCCGCTACCAAACGCTCACCTACGCCGTGTTCCAGCAGATGACGGGACGGTCCGACAATACGGCAGCGAGCATCTTAAGTCTGCTGTTGGTCGTACTCGCACTGATATTCCTGATCACGGAACGATGGTTCCGACAACGAAGCCGGTTTTATCAGACCACCGGCCGCTACCGAGCTCCACAACGGCGCCGCTATGGCTGGCTCGGCTCCATGGCCGTTACCGGTTATCTCGGATTGATCGTCGGCGCAGCCTTTGCCCTTCCAACCTTGCTCTTAATTCAATGGAGCCTCTCACCTGAGGCGCAGGCGACGCTCGACAGCCGGTTCTTCGGGTTTGTCTGGAACAGCGGTATTTTGGCCGCCTGTGCCGCCACCGGTGGCGTATTGATCGGCTTGCCGATTGCCTATCTCGCCAGCCGCCGCCCGACGCTATTGAACCTAGGCTGCCTGCAAGCCGCCTATGCCGGCTATGTGCTTCCAGGACCAGTGGCAGCATTAGCCGTCCTTGTTCTATTTACTAAGCTCGCCCCGGTGTTCTATGGCTCCGTGCTCATCCTCATCGTCGCCTATGTGATCCATTTTCTCCCGGCCGGGCTCCAGTCACTGGAACCGGCGCTCCAGCAGATGTCGCCGAATCTAGAGGAAGTCGCGCGCACGCTAGGCCTTGGAATGCGCAACACCTGGCGACGGGTCACACTGCCGCTTATTCGGAATGGATTTGTCGTCGCCTGGGTTTTGATGTTTTTACAGACAATGAAGGAGTTACCTGCCACGCTCTTGTTGCGGCCAGTGGGGTTCGACACCCTGGCCATTCGCGTCTGGATGGAAGCGAGCGAGGAATATTATCAACTGGCCGCTCCCTCCGCGCTCCTCATTGTCTTGTTGAGTCTCCCGGTACTGGCTTTGTTGGTCTCAAAAGATTGGCGCGCGGCGTAGCAGGATGCTGAAAAAGTCCACCAGCTTCGTTCTCGCATCGTCCAGATCCTCAACGTACCCCATACGAGGAATAAGCTGTCTTGGCAGATCGGGGAGGGTGGGTGGAAACTATCACGCCTCGGGTCTTCACTCGCTGCGGCCTTGCTGGACGAACTTTTTGAGCATCCTGCAAGAGGAAGGATCGTGATGCTGTGACCTCAGACCACTCCACCGCACCCCGCCCTTCTGGTGAAAGCACATTCCAGGGCAATCTGTTTACGCCGGCCTCGTCGGTCTTGGAATTGCGTCATGTCTCTTGCGCCTACGAAACCGGGCGCCCTGCGGTCCTGGAAATTTCCTTCGCAGCTAGAGAAGGGGAAATTCTTTGCCTGCTGGGTCCTTCGGGGTGCGGGAAGACGACCATTTTGCGGGCGATCGCAGGATTTGAACCGGTTCGTTCCGGCCAACTGTTCTTATCCGGGCAACTCGTCTCGTCACCGGACGTCATGATCCCGACGGAGAGCCGGCACGTCGGAATGGTCTTTCAAGAATACGCGCTGTTTCCCCACCTACGCGTCCAAGACAACATCGCCTTCGGGCTCCATCATCTTGCCCGGAGCGAACGCGCACCGCGAGTCCAGGAGATGTTACGCCTCACAGGGCTGGAGGGATTCGAACGACGATATCCTCACGAATTATCGGGCGGCCAGCAACAGCGGGTCGCACTGGCTCGCGCCCTCGTCCAGAATCCCGTCGTCTTGCTGCTCGATGAGCCATTCAGTAATTTGGACCCAGACATGGCCGGGCGCATGCGCCAAGAATTGCACGATCTCTTACGACGGACAAAGACAACCACTGTGCTCGTCACACACGATCATGACGAAGCGTTTGCCATGGCCGATCGAATCGCTGTACTCAACCAGGGCCGCTTGGAACAACTCGATACGCCGGAAATGATGTACCACATGCCGGCCACACCCTTCGTCGCCGATTTCGTCGGTCAAGCAGACTTCATCCCTGGAACTGTCTCCCACGGCCTGGTCCAGACCGAACTAGGAGAGTTTCCCGATACCATCGAATGCGCGGATGGCACCAATGTGGTCGTTATGATTCGGCCCGACGATATCCATCTTATCCCCACGAAGGGCGCGCGCGCGCGCGTCCTCTCCCGCCAATTTCATGGATCAGAAAATCTGTATACGGTCAGCCTCCCCTCAGGTCAAATCGTTCATAGTAGCCAAGGTTCCACGAGCGTCTATCAGGCAGGCACGGCAGTAGAACTTCGTGTCCTGGCGACCCATACTGTGCTCTTTCGTCAAGAGAAGCCCACTGGATAGGCATACGAGTCAATCCGACAGATCACACGAAAACATTGACAGGCTTTTTCGCGATCTGGCATTGATAGAGATTCACGGCGGTTCCTGACCTGCCGGTTTATGAATAATGAAGGAACGAAGGCCTTGTCTATGAATGGGTTACAAAACCTTGTCGATTATGGAGTCATTGGGCTCCTATTAGCGCTCAGTGTCTGGACGGTGGCCATCGCGGTGGAACGGTGGATCTTTTACCGTCGTGTCGATCTTACACAATACCCTAACAGCCTGGGGTTGGAGATGGCGCTGACCAAACACCTGGTCATTATCGGCACAGTCGCCGCAAACGCTCCGTATATTGGCCTGCTAGGCACTGTGCTTGGGATCATGCTCACATTCCATACGATGGGGACCTCCGGGACCATGGCGGTCAATGCCATCATGATTGGGCTCAGCCTTGCGCTCAAGGCCACGGCGGTCGGACTACTGGTCGCGATTCCCTGCGTCGTCATGAACAACGTACTCCGACGGAAAGTAGCCGAGCTCCTTGCCCGACATAAGGAACAACATGCAACGGGACATTGATCAAATCAACGTCATTCCCCTTGTGGACGTCATGCTGGTTCTCTTGGTCATCGTACTGACCACAGCCACTTTTATCAGCAGCGGGCAGATTCCGGTCAATTTGGCAAAAGCAAAGGAGGTCGGCGATCGCAAAGAGGCTCCCATCGTCATCACCCTCACGGCCGACGGCGCGCTCTTTCTCAACGACCGGGCCGTCCCTGAAGGAGGGCTTCAGGGTGCGCTGACTGCGGAGCCTCGGGAATCGTCGGTCGTCGTACGGGCAGATAAAGTTACGTTACTTGAACGATTCGTGTCCGTGGTCGATGAGGTGCGAGGGTTAGGATTTCAACAGGTCAGCCTGGAGGTCATCCGACTGTGATCGCTGAGGCGCCATTTCGCTCCGGAGGTCACAAGCAATCCCATGTCCAAGGGTGGTTGATCTCCGTCCTCTTCCACGGAACCGTGGCTCTCATAGCGATCCTCCTTATTAAGCACGTTCAACTCGTGCCGCAGGAAGACGCGTTCAAGTGGAACGTGGCCATAGTGTCGCCGGCTCAACCTGTTCAACCAGCCACATCATCCTCAGCCCAGGCTCCTGCCAGATCAGCTCCATCGACGACATCGACCTCCCCTCCCCCCCTGCGGCGGGGTACGCCGACACAAACGCTTACGCAACAGGCGGTCCTGTCCCCACCACAACCCTCAACTCCCTCACGATCAGCGGCTCACACCGTGCAACCAGCCGAACCGATCAGACATGAGGTCATTGCACCCATCGCCATTGAAACTTCGCCCGCTCCAAAAACAGACGACTCATCAACAGCCGTCTCCGCCTCTACTGATGCCGTGACAGGACCATCAAGCGCGCAATCCACAGCCGTCGAACAGACTCCACAATCTGAACACACTTCAG
Source organism: Nitrospirota bacterium (assembly GCA_039931295.1). Lineage (GTDB taxonomy): Bacteria > Nitrospirota > Nitrospiria > Nitrospirales > Nitrospiraceae > Palsa-1315. Next base: position 8,851 of record JBDTSF010000178.1, read on the forward strand.
CGCAAACCCAGATGGCAGCCATTTCTCCGGTACCATCCGTCGTACCGGCTAAGCGTGACTACAGCTGGCTCTCTGAAGCGATTTTACGTCGTATGGAAGAATTGAAACGCTATCCCGCCTCGGCTCGAGTCGATCGAGCTGAAGGGAAAGTCGTGGTCAAAGCTGTGATCGACGAGGACGGGAGCATCAGTGAAGTTGGCGTCTTTCTGAGTTCGGGGCACATCGCGCTCGACGAAGCCGCGGTTGAAACCATGCGGCAAGCCGCCCCATTCCATTTGCCGCATCCATTGGGACAGCCGCGCATGACGATCAAGATTCCCATGAACTATCGATTGGACCGATAACCCTCTGCTTCACGGTTTACGGATCCGACCCCGTAACCCTGATGACACATGGACCGAACCTTCATGATCGACAATAATGGCCTCCACCTCTGGTAACACTTCGACAAGCTGCATGCCCAATTCAGCCCCCATGACAAAAATTCCTGTGTCCAACCCGTCCGCCCAGATGCCTTCGCGGGCAATTACCGTGACACTCTGGCAACCGCGCGCGGGTTGGAGCGTGCGCGGATTGAGAATATGGTGATACCGAACACCCTCACGCTCGAAAAATCGTTCGTAGTCGCCGGCCGTTGAGATTGCCTCATCTTCCAAGTCGATGAAGGCAAGCACCTCTTCCTTTTTGCGTGGATGTAGGATACCGACGGGAAACTTCCCCCCCCCGGGCAACCGTCCGAATGTTCGAATATCCCCTGAGAGGGCTACGATCCCTGCCAACGCTCCGGCTTTCTTCATCACCGCCACTGCTTGATCCGCCGCATATCCTTTGCCGATCCCACCCACATCAATCCGCATCCCAGCTTTCTCAAGAAAAATCGTCTGCGTCTGTGCGTCAACATGAACCGCGTGTAAATCCACCATGTGGCGGATCGCGTCCAGCTCAGATCCTGTCGGTACTCGTCGGCCTTCAATCACATTCCAGGCATCCACCGCCGGGCCAATGGCGATATTGAATCCGCCATCCGTCAACTCTGCAACTTGGATCGCACCCTGGACAACCGTCATCGTGTCATGACTTACCGGAACCGGCATCACACCCGCCAAGGCATTCACGCGAGACAATTCACTCGTCGGAATCCAGGTACTCAGAAGTTCTTCGAGGCGATGGATCTCGGCGAACCCGGCAGTCGCCGCAGCTTGTGCGTCGGATTCATTCCGAGCCACGGCTGTAATCTTGACCAGCGTACCCATCTGCATTTGAGCTCTGGTAACAACGGTTGGTTTCTTGCCAGAGAATACCCCTGCACACCCGCCGAAGGCGGCACACAGCAATATGAGAAGGGCTGTCTGGATACGAAGCGAGTGATCGAACAGATTGGAATACATGCGCTCCTTTATCATGCCTTGCACAATCGAGGGATCGGATTATAGGACAAGACTGGACTTAATACACTCCGTACTCGGACCATTGACACACAACATGATGGACCTTGACTTTCGAGCGCTGATTGAGATATTAATAATCGTTCTCAATTTCATTTGAGCGGAAAAATCTATCGCTATGGTCAGTACCACTTCCCCGAGTCATCACTCTGCTGAGTGCGATGAAACCCGCTGCGAATGCGGTCAACTGATCGCCAAGGTGCGCGGACAAGGGATAGAGCTCAAGTGTAAGCGCTGCAAACGCATCATCGTAATCCCCTTTTCTTCCATCAAAGGGTGGAGTGCGGTTACATCATGATCACCCTATCGCCGAAAGGAGCTATCACCCCAACATACCGATGCGTAACCAACCGTTGCCGATTTAAAGAAGACCAGAGACCCGCGAGTCCCGAGTCAGACCTCAACCATCTCACTCACCGTGGAGGATACCGATGAAGATCCGGTCAATCCTCGGGGCTCTCTTGATTACAGCTTTACCATTTACATCGGTGTGGGCTGAAAACATGACCCCGGAGGACATTCAAAAGTTAGTGGATGAAGCCGTCACTAAGCGGTTACAGGAACATGAGCGGCGCGAGGGCGCTATGGAACGACGGGAAGGCGTGGTCGCCCCACAGAGCGAACCCGGTATCGGCCCCCTGCATGATGTTGGAAAAGAGCGACGAACCGAAAGTCAGCCTGCGTTGTCGTTCGGTTCATCTGGTTCAGGCCGACTCGTGTATGCCAAACCGTTCGTATCCTCACCAAAAGCCATCGTCGGTGGCTATGCTGACATTCAATACCGTGCGCATCGAAACGGGGTGTTAGAAGGTTATGGCAACGGAGTGACGAATGGCTTTGATCAGCAACGATTCGTACCCTTCATTTATGCAGACATTACTGAGCATGTGAAGTTTGCCTCTGAGCTTGAAATTGAGCACGGGATTAGAGGAGCCGGAGAAAACGAAATCAGCTTGGAATTTGCTCATATCGACTATCTCGTGAACGAACCTGTCAACATCCGAGCAGGCATTCTGCTCATCCCCATCGGCAAATTCAATTTACTGCATGACTCGCCGTTGAATGACTTGACCGATCGTCCACTTGTCAGCCAGTTCGTGATTCCATCAACCATGTCCGAGACGGGCGCAGGCTTCTATGGCACCTTTTACCCTGGACGAACCAGTAAGCTCGACTATGAACTCTACGTGACGACTGGCCCTTGCGGGAATGAGCCTGACGGCGCCCCGCGCATCAATGAGGAAACCGGCACAAAAAACTCCCGCCAACGGAAATGTGCCGACTCCGCTGACGGATTGGACATCAACAGCGGCAAAGCCGTCTCCGGTCGTATCGCCTTTAGCCCGATGCTCGGTGTGGAGATCGCCGGATCGAGCTATTACGGCAATCAATCTCCTTCCAGCTACAACCCCCTGAGTATCACAGCAATTGACTGGACGCTCCAAAAGGGGCCGTTTGAGATCATTGGCGAAGCGGCATGGGCCTATTCGCGGGGAAACTCCCGCGCAATTCCTGGCAGTTCCTTCGGCCCTGCTCCGGGCACTCTTCTGACTGGGATCAATACATTTAATCCCCTGGCAGCTCCTCCACAAAGGATGCAGGGATTTTATCTCCAGGGTAACTACCACTTCATGCCGGCGTTCCTGACAAAGCTTTCGCCGAAACGGTTTGGGGAAGGCTCCACCTTTACTGCTGTGATTCGTTACGACCTGGTGAACTTGAACCGAGACAACCGGGGCGAGAACCAAGGCGAACTGGAGCAGATTTCCTTTGGCCTAAACTACCGTCCGGTGGAAGACGCTGTCTTCAAAATCAGCTATCAATACTTGCCAAAATCGTTTAATCCGAACTCCGGGCAACGAATTCATGATGGGGCGCTAGTGATCTCAGCGGCAACGTATTTCTAGGTCGAATACAGACGAGCCCTCCCTCTGAAGGGAGGGCTCGTCTGTGAGCAAGAAAGAGCAGTGTGCATAATGCCTACACCCAGAATAGCTTTAGTAGTCCTCGCGCTCCTCTCTGTCGGGTGCGCCGCCCTAAGCGGGAGTCGTGAGCAATATTTTGTGTGCTCCTATGACAGCGTCTGGGACGCAGCACTTGAGACCATGAAAGGACAATCCGTCTCAACCTATGACAAAGAGAAGGGAACGATCGAGACAAACTGGCAGGATGTGCCACCAACCTCAGATCGATCCTTCGGTATCTTTGGACGGGAAGGCTTTGGCAACAACGAACGCGCACGAATCACGCTGTCCGTCAAACAAATGAATGACGTCGCCTCTGTGAGCGTATTAGAAACTAGGCAGCGATGGCATTCCCGCGGAGGAGTCACTCAGCAAGCCCTTAAATGGTGGGCGATAGAACCATCGGAAGAGGTGATGAATGGCGTCGTCGATCGGCTCAACGCCAAGCTGAAAGTAAAAGGGTGTGTTCCCGCATGATATTTCAATTGTTCGTTCTCGCACTCGTGCTCTCCTTCGTCATGTCCCCAGCCATGGTCTGGGCAGAACGAGTCTGGGACAATGACCTCAAGCGCTATCTGACCGAGCAAGAAATGTCCATGGCCGAAGTCTTCCTCACCGAGGAAGACGCAATCAAGCTGATGTTCCCCAAATCCGAGCACATCAAAAAAGATCTTCTCCGTGTTCCCGCGGATAGGAAGCTAGTGATTGAAGAACGCATCGGCTGGAAATTTCCCGAAGATTCCTTTGAGGTCTACATCGGCGAAACCGGGGTGCAGGTCGATGGCTATGCCCTTGTGCAAAATACCATCGGCAAACACAAGCCGATGACCTATATGGTTGGAGTCGACGCACAGGGTCGTGTCTCGAACGTAGAACTGCTCGTGTTTCGTGAAGCGCGCGGCAGCGAGGTACGTACCAAACGATTCAACGTGCAATATGAAGGCAAGACGGCGTCCGATCCTGTCCGCATCAACAAAGACATCATCAATATTAGCGGCGCGACCATGTCGGTTCGCTCTATGAGCGCCGGCATCAAACGCGTGCTCGTCTTGGTCGATGAATTCTATTTAAAACCGGCAGGGCGCGGCAGCGATACGGTGGCCGCAAAGAAATCTGAGCAGGGAATCTTCGGCTCCATCTTCGGAAACTAACAGGGGTAGACAACATTCTCTCTCATGCGAAACTTCAACACTCGTTTCCGTCTCCGCGACTCCGACCGGCACATCCGTCTGGTCTACACCTTCTTTCTCCTCTTGATGCTGGCTGGTTTTACCTTTTCATTTTTCTGGGCCCACAGCATGACAGGGCTTTCGCCACAAGGAATCGCCAGTCACTACCGGGGGTCGGATGCCACCTTCGGCGAACCGATGTCGTTCAGGGAGCTGGCGGAAATCACCCACTTTCACCTCTTCACGATGCCGGTCGTGTTCATGATCCTGGTGCATGTGCTCTATCTCACCAGCGTCGGCAACAAACTGAAAATCATCACGACCTGGGTCTCGTTCGGTGGATTGATCTTGGACCTAGTCTCTCCCTGGCTCATCAGCTACGTCTCGCCCCTATTCGTCCTCACCATGTTGACGGGCGATACCCTTATGACGGTGGGATTTCTCATCATGATGGTGATTCCTCTCTACGAGATGTGGGTCTTGAACCAGCCACTGTTGGCTGGAAAACACGGAAAAGAAGAATGATGACCTAAGGTAGCCTGATACTTGACATGGATGCGGCCAGAGGTTTTTTCACCCAGAGCCCAAGATCATACGCTGTGATCTTGGGCTTCTTATTTTTCTTGGAGAAATGGCGATGGAACAGCGAATCTGTGAACACATCCATCCTAAGATTATCGCGATACAGGGAATGCTCCGAAAGATCGATTGTCTCCGGCTCCCTACTGAATCACGCCGCGACGTCGAAAGCATTCTTGTTCGCCAGGTCAGCAAGGAAATTGATCGGGCACTCCCCTGGCAGGCAGGTCACGGTCGCCGCACGGCTACGATCTCCTTGCTGATCGGGCAAGCAATCGGCCTAACGCCCAACGAGTTGCACGATCTGAAGCTCGCAGCCCTCCTCCACGATATCGGGCTCTTGATGCTCCCTCGGGAGCTGACCATCGGAGCGAACCCGCTCGATCCAGAATCCTATGTCGCCGTGCAGAATCACCCTCGGCTTGGCGCCTTGCTGCTCGAACCGTTCTTCTTTCTCCGAGAGGCTTCCATCCTCGTGGCCCATCACCATGAGCGATGGGACGGATCGGGCTACCCATACGGTATCAGAGGACGATTCATCCCTATTGGAGCCAGAGTCCTCTCGATCGCCGACGCCTTCGATGCCATCCGTATCCCCAACGTCCCGATCCGCGTTGCCAGAAACACCATCGCACTCAGAATTATCCACGTGGCAGCCGGCACCCAATTTGACCCGGAGTTAGTCGACGTGTTGTGGCTACTCCAGGAATCTATTCCAAACTCAAATCTTGTCGAACCAGCGATGAGCAACTGTTTCGACTCGTTATGAAAATTATGGAGGTCCCCGTGTATTCTGTTGATCGCCTTTACCATGCATGGCTTCAAGTCGTTGGAGGGTCATCCTTGATCTTCTTCTCTCTTCTCCTTATCGGATGCAGCGGAGGCAGCAGCAGCCCTCCACCGGTCTCAGTCGCGATTGCAGGGACATCGGGAGCCGAAGCCTCGGTGGGAGAACGGCTGTTTGTCGAAACCCGTTTTGCCCAAGCCTTTAAGGTCTATCTGGATTCTGGGGGAAAGGTAAATGACGTTCTCACTGTCGGCGATCCGGTCATGGATCTCTCTGAAACAACAAGGTCAGGAGTAGGTCTCCCTGGGCCCTTCGCAAGGCTTACAATGAATTGTCGAGCCTGCCACCTTGTCGATGAACATGTCGGTACGCCCGGGGGAGGGATGCGGACCTATGCGGACTTCGCCCTCCGAAGTCCGCTTCCTGACCGAGGCGACGGCAAGAGAACTGCCCCTCGAAACTCTCAGCCTCTGGTCAATGCATCGATTGATCGCCCGGGTGGTGCTTTATTCCACTTTGATGGCGAATTCTCAACGATGGAGGATCTCATCGTCGGGACCTTCACCGGTCGGAATTTCGGCTGGTTGCCCGGGCAAAAGGCAGTAGCCATCCATCACATTGCACAAGTCATGCGTGAGGATGACGGCAGCGGGGTCATTGCCCAACAATTCGACGGACTTCCCTATGCCGCTCTGTTCACCGGAGCCAACCCAAGCATTCCGGATGAACTTCGTCTGCCTCCGGAGTTTCGTGTGTTCATCGGATCAGCCAGTGACCAGGAAATCTTCGACGCGGTTGTGAAAGTGGTTGCAGCCTACGTCGTCGGATTGCGCTTCTCGCAAGCCGACGACGCCGGTAATCTTATTCGTTCACCGTTCGACGTGTTTTTAAGTCGCAACGGCCTCCCGCAAGAGCCGAACAGCGGCGAAACTCCCCTCGATTACAGCCGCCGCCTCCTGACACTCGTGAACGGACTAGCGAGTCCGCAGTTCGTGACGTCTGATCCACATCGAGGAGATGGCCTATTCCAATTCCACGCTCAGCCATTCCAGTTTGGAGCCCAAGAGTTGGAAGGTTTGAGAATTTTTCTCGCGGAGCCCTCGGCGACCCCACCCACCGGGCCGGAATTATCCACGGGCAAAATCGGCAATTGTCTCGCGTGCCACGCGGCTCCGAACTTTACGGATTTCAAGTTGCACAACACCGGCACAACGCAACGAGAGTACGACCGCATTCACGGTGTCAACTCATTCGCGGCTCTCACGATTCCAAGCCTTGCCGCTCGAAACGGAAATTACAATGGGTTCCTCCCCGCAACCGAGGTCCATCCCAACGCCTCGGAACGTTTCCGAGCCATTCCTGTTCTCTCTGACCCTACCTTGACTGATCTCGGTGTGTGGAACGTCTTCGCCAACCCGGACATGCCGACCCCGCAAGAAAAGATTCGAACCATCTTGTGCGATGACCAAGTGCCCTGTCCCCATTCCGATGCGACGTTACTGGATCGATCCATCGCCAGATTCAAAACACCGGGCCTGCGCGACCTCAGTCATTCCGCTCCCTTTATGCACAACGGCCAATTTGCCACATTGAACGGCATCATCGATTTCTATATCGATGTCTCAGGTCAAGTCCGAGCAGGCAGGCTGCGCAATGGCGCCGTGCAACTTCAGGGGATCGCGCTCACCACCGGCGACATCGCATCGCTAGTCGCATTCCTTAAATCGCTGGATGAGGACTATCAATAGGCATCATCAAGGCACAGAGAATCAATCTGCCTGTGCCCATCATACCGGCAACGGGGTGGGGGCTCTCCACTCCGAGGGCGGGGACCCGGTCTTCCTCACGAGGCCCCCGCCCCTCTTTCGGTTCGCGTATCGAGCAGGATAGGCGAAGCCAACGGACATCAGGTTCAGAGCCCATCGTTGTTCAGTGGCCATAGGGGAGATGATGGCACGGAGAAGCATTCGCGGAAGTACAGGTCAAAAATCGGCTCGACGATCGATTGATTCAAAGGTACGGCGCTGACCAGAATCTAAGCCTCATAGGACAGTGAGCCTAGCCTGGAAAGGAGGAAATACCATGAGTTCCCATAGAAGCCTGCTCGCGGTGAAAGCCTGACGCGAGCGCCGTTACGCTTTGATCTGTTCTGCCAGATAGTTCTCCAGCCCTACTTGCTTAATCGTTTCCAATTGCGTTTCAATCCAGTCGATATGTTGATCCACGTCTTTGGCCATATCCTCAAACATGTGCCGTGTGGTGAAGTCGGTTACCTTTGTGCAATGCACCACACCATCGTTTAACAAGCCGAGCATTTCTTGTTCAGCTTTTAGATCAAGCTTGAACTGTTCAGGAACCGTTTCTCCGACCTGCACCATATTCATGCGTTGCAGATTCGGCACGCCGTCCAGATAGAGAATGTGGCCGATCAACTCGTCTGCATCCTTCATCTCATCGACACTACGCTCCCGCACTTTATGATGGAGCCGCTCATAGCCCCAGTTCTCACACATCTTGGCATGGACAAAGTATTGATTGATGGCGGTGAGATCCGCTGTCAGGATCTTATTCAGGATGTTGATGACGCCCTCTTTAGCTTTCATGGCGAGTCCCTCCTTATCAGAAGTGTTGGCAGCGACGGGGCGCTCAATGGCGCTCACTGACAACGAAAACCTATCAGCCGACAGGCATATTGTCGGCTCCCTGCCGGTGATCTGTCAACGTGTTTTTACGTAGATAATGAAAACAGTTCTCAGCTTCAGAGATTTGACTCGACCCCAATCACTTACAGGGATAGGAGTGGAACGTTCTGAGCGGATGGGAGCAGGATTCAGCCGGCTTCGCGGTAACCACATTCTTCACTACGGCATTGGACGCTACGGCCAACTTGCTTGCTGACTTTCTCGATGAGAAACGGGGCGCTACAGGTCGGGCAGGCCTTGTTGATCGGACGGTCCCACATGGCATATTCACAGGCCGGATATTTGCTGCAGGCAAAAAATGCCCGCGCGCCCTTCTTGGTGCGCTTTTGAACAAGATCGCCACCGCAGCCTTGCTGTGGGCATTTCACACCCAGCGCAAGCGGCTTGGTCGTCTTACATTCCGGGTACGCAGAACAGGCAATGAACTTGCCAAATCGTCCGGTCTTCACCACCATCGGACTGCTGCACTTCTCGCACTTCTCATCCGTCGTCAACTCAATCTTCGGGACTATTTTAATGGTGCCATCCTCAAGCTTCTCAAAATTCTGAGTATTCTTGCAGGGAGGCTTGTCCTTGTAGGCAGGGCAAGCGAGAAACTTTCCGTTCCGCCCCCATTTAACCTCCATCATCTTGCCGCACTTTTCACAGGGAAGATCCGTCGGTGGCTCCACCGTATCCTTGGGGCCAGGAATGTTTTTGGCCTTCTCCAGATCCGTGATGAAGGTCCCGTAAAACTCCCGCACGGCCGTCACCCACGGTTTATTGCCTTCTTCGACTGCGTCCAACTCCTCCTCCATGTGCGAGGTGAAATCGACATTGATCAGGTCCGGGAATCCTTTCATTAAAAAATCATTCACAGTCTTCCCGGTTTCGGTGGGACCGAACCGCCCATCCGCCTTCTCGGCATATTTGCGATCCTGAATCGTCGAAATAATGCTCGCATAGGTGGATGGCCGACCGATGCCTTTTTCTTCCAACTCTTTGATCAGCAACGCTTCGTTATACCGGGGCGGCGGCTGGGTGAAATGTTGTTTCGAGAGTAAGCCCGGAACCGTCTGCCCCTCCAAAGACACAAGCTGTAACTTCTCTCCCTCGTTGAGCAGCGGCAACTGACGCTCCGCCTCCTCCTCAACCTCCTGCTCGCCTTTCTGCTTCTGCGCAAGCAACTCCTTATCGACTCCCTCCATATAGACGATCGTATGGCCGGGAAACTTCACGACGGTGCCGGTCGAGCGGAAGAGAAACTTCTCCTTCGTTTTGACGGGGCTCGAATCTACGCGAGTCACGTCGAAGATCGCAGGGACCATCTGTGAGGCAACAAATCGATTCCAGATCAACTGGTACAGCCGATAGATATCCGGCTCTAGGTACTGCTTGATCGATTCCGGGTCACGGGACGCCGACGTGGGGCGAATGGCTTCGTGTGCCTCTTGTGCCGCTTTCTGCGTTTTATACAAGTTCGGCGTGGCGGGCAGATACTCGGCCCCGAACCGCTCCTGGATCACCTGACGCGCTTCGTTCATCGCCTCGGTCGAGATACGCGGAGAGTCGGTTCTCATGTAGGTGATGAGACCGGTCTGGCCTTCCGCCCCGATTTCGATGCCTTCATAGAGCTTCTGCGCCAACGTCATCGTTTTCTTCGACGAGAAATGCAGCTTACGCGCCGCTTCCTGTTGGAGCCGGCTGGTGATGAAGGGTGCGACGGGATTCCGTTTCTTTTCTTTTCGCTCAATCGAATCGACGACGAACTCTTTCCCTTGGATGGCATCGACGACGCGCTGCGCATCGGTCGCGGTCTCTATCGATACATCCTGTCCATTGATCTTCTGCAGCTTGGCTTCGAACGACGGAGGGTTGATCCCGGACAACAGCACAGCAATCGACCAGTACTCTTCCGCCCGAAACGCTTCTCGTTCCTGTTCCCGTTCGCAAATCAATCGCATCGCCACGGACTGAACCCGACCCATGCTGAGTCCGCGCCGTACCTTGGTCCAGAGTAATTGGCTGCCTTGATAACCGACAATCCGATCCAGCACCCGGCGGGCCTGCTGCGCGTTCACCAGTTTCATATCGACCTGCCCGGGTGACTGCAGTGCGCGCTTAATGGCCGATTCCGTGATTTCATTAAACAGAACCCGGAACACCTTGCCCTCTGGTTGATCCTTCGATTTCGACTTGGATTTGGACTTCGATTTTGTTTTTGGCTTCTCGATCAATTCCTGTTCGAGATGCCAGGCGATGGCTTCGCCTTCTCGATCGGGGTCCGACGCAAGATACACCCTGTCGGCCTCTTCCGCCTTTTTTTTAATATCCGCCAAGACCTTCGATTTCCCCTTGATCGTCACATACTGGGGCTCGAAATCGTGTTCCAGGTCCACCCCAAGCTTGCTGGTGGGAAGATCCTTAATATGTCCGACCGAGGCCATGACGGTATACCCACGCCCCAGATACTTACTGATGGTGCGTGCTTTCGTCGGGGACTCGACAATGATGAGTGACTTGGCCATGAAGACTCCGATTCGCTACGAGGGTGTCCCTCTCATCCGTACCAAATAATTCACATCCGTGCAACTGTTCGATAATTATGTTCGAAGATACCGCTGTCCCGGCAGCTGTGTAACTTGCTGTCGAAGCTCCAGGGACAAGAGCGATCCCATCACGATAGATACGGATAATCGTGTAGAGGCAACCACATCATCCACAGTACTGGGGTCATACGACAAGGCATCATACACCAGCTGTTCTTCTTGACCTAAAGGATCACCGGATACCTTCTTCTCACAAGAAGGCTGCACGCGTACTCGCAGCGCCGGCTCCAACTGCGGCAACAACACGTCGATGACATCCTGTGCGCGTTCGATCAACGCCGCCCCCTCTTTGAGTAAAGCGTTCGTTCCACGACTGGTATCTTGCTTCACAAAGCCAGGAACGGCGAACACTTCTCGGCCTTGTTCAGCGGCCAGTCTTGCAGTAATTAACGATCCGCTGCCGACAGCCGCCTCCGTCACAATCACCCCCAGGGACAATCCGCTGATGATGCGATTTCGCCGAGGGAAATGATGGCTGTGAGGGGCCACACCCATCGCCACCTCAGAGACAATTGCGCCCCGCTCCTCAATCTGCCGACGTAACCGCTCATGTTCCGGTGGATACGTTCGATCGATCCCGCATCCCAGCACCGCAATGGTGCGCCCACCGGCGGCAAGCGCACCTCGATGGGCTGCCGCATCAATTCCACGCGCCAGCCCGCTCACCACCGTCATGCCTGCATCTGCCAAGTCGTGGCTCAGCTCTTCGGTTACGGCACGTCCAGCTGCCGTCGCACGCCGTGCACCCACGATGGCCACCGCCAGCTCATCCTGCTCAGTCAATGTGCCTGTGATGTATAAGAGTGGAGGAGGGTCCGCAATCATGTTCAGCCGCGCAGGATACCGAGAATCCAACACGCTCCGGACTTCAACGTGTTCACGCTCGATCGCCTCGATCTCACGTTCGATACTTCTGCTGGAGGAACGATCAGGCCCGCGCCGTATCGCATCTGCTAATAGCGGGCTACATCCACTCTGAATCAACTCGTCGCGGGAAGCACGCAGGACAGCGTCGGGAGAGCGCCAGGCGCGGACTAACCGAACTATCGTCAGGTCTCCCACTCCATCGATCGCCCTCAGGCGGAGCCAAGGCTCTAACATCAGTCTTGTCATGAGCTGACCGGAAGGCGTACCCGAACCCTTAGGAGAGAAATCCACACCCGCAGTCTGGTTACAAGAAGATTGTGTGAGGCTTGCAGCACGAGAGCCACAATCTTTAGAGAACCGCGAGATCGTACTGTTCCAGGTGCAAGTGTTCGTCCGGCATCACAATAATTTTCGCCACACACTCACGCTCCACAGCCTCAAGCCCCTGCCGTTCTTCATCTTGCAACAACCCGACGACTGAAGGGTGAGCGCCGATGACGATCCGCTGAGGCTCAGGGCTGCTGCCGATCCGACGCACATCGCGGAATATCTCATAGGCGACCGTGGTCGGAGACTTCGTATAGCCTCGTCCCTCACAATAGTGGCAGGGCTCAGAGAGCGAGCGGAGGAGGTCCTCTCTCACCCGTTCACGAGAGATCTCGATCAATCCCAAATCTGAGATTCGAGACACTCGGGTGCGGGCCTTGTCGGTCGACATCGCATCGAGCAACGCGTGGTACACTTTGTCACGATTTTTCTCTCGTTCCATGTCGATAAAATCGACGATAATGATGCCGCCGATCCCGCGCAACTTCATCTGATACGCTACTTCTTTTGCCGCCTCAAGATTGTTTCGAAGAATGGTTTCTTCCTGATCGCGCTTCCCCACGAACCGTCCGGTATTGACGTCGATAACGGTCATCGCTTCTGTATGATCGATCACAAGATGCCCGCCTGACTTCAGCCAGACTTTGCGGCTGAGAGCCCGCGCCATCTCCTGCTCCACGCCTAGATGATCGAAGAGACTTTCATCTTTGTCGTACAAATGAATGCGTGACGTTTGCTCCGGCGAGAATCGCTGCACGAAGTCGCGAACCGCCTGGTACTCCTCACGCGAATCGATCCATAATCGATCGACTTTCTTCCCGAAAAGATCCCTCACAACGCGAAAACTCAGACTCAGATCGGCATGAAGCAAGGCCGGCGAGCCTTTCTGCTCACGTTTCGCCAGAATGTCCTGCCAAAGCACGTGCAAAAAGTCGACATCGGAACGCAACTCGTCTTCTTTGACCCCTTCACTCACTGTGCGGACAATGTATCCGCAACCAGGTTGCCGCACGCGCTTCATAATGTCCTTCAGTCGAGCCCGCTCCTCATCTCGGGCAATCCGGCGTGATACACCGATATGTTCCACGTTGGGCATAAACACGAGATACCGGCCTGGGAGCGAAACATAGGTTGTCACCCGTGAGCCTTTTGTGCCGATCGGCCCCTTGGAAATCTGCACCATCAGCTCTTGCCCTTCGCTTAGCAGCTGCTCGATCGGCTTGGAGCTTTGGCGCCGAGGACCCAGCATATCCCCGTCTTTGTCGGCATCCTTGTCTTCCTCATCCGCATCGACGAGGGTGTCGCCCGGCTCGGAATCCAGGGACAGATCTGACACGTGCATGAACGCCGCCTTCGCGAGACCGATATCGACAAATGCCGCCTGCATGCCGGGCAGCACTTTCGCCACTTTTCCTTTGTAAATGTTGCCAACGAAGTCCTTGTGTTTCGCACGGTCTCCAAAGAGGTCCGTGACGACTCCGCCATCCAATACCGCAACGCGAGTTTCCTCGCGTGCAACTGTAATCGCAATTTCTAGTCCCATACCGACTCCTTCCATTCCGTAGAATCGTCGCGTCGACATGCGGGAGGAACGCGGGGAATCCCCAGGTTCGGCCTCCATTCGCCGACGCGCTGACTCAACGGTTCGCACCCAACATATAGCGGCTTGCTTCGATCTCGACCTATTCGAAACCGTGCAATCATCTGTCCCTAAAAGAAACTTAATCGACGGCGTTTGACATTCAACAACAGGCCCAACGATGCCATCGTCATAATCGTCGCACTCCCGCCGTAACTCATCAGCGGGAGAGGAATGCCGACGATGGGAAACATGCCCGCCGTCATGCCGATATTGATCACCACGCAAAAACACAGCATGCAGAGAATGCCGACCGCCAACAGTGCCCCGAGCTGATCCTTCGCGCGAGCCACAACTTCGAGCGACAGCCAGATCAACCCGACGAACAACAATAGAAGTACCAGCACTCCGAGAAATCCCCACTCTTCTGCAAACACTGAAAAGACAAAGTCGGTATGCCCCTCAGGCAAAAACTTCAATTGGCTTTGTGTTCCTCCGTAGAGCCCCTTCCCTGTCAACTCTCCTGCACCAATGGCAATCCGCGATTGGAGCGCATGATATCCCTTGCCGCCTGGATCATACACCGGGTCGACAAACGTCATAATGCGCTGACGCTGATAATCATGCAATGACCCCCACATGATTTCCCAGGCGAAGGGAAACAGCATCAATGAAAATAAAAGGATGACCCCCACCGCCTTCGACCGCATGCCCACCATCAGCAGCATCGCGGCATAAATCGCCAGGAAGCTCAATCCACTCCCAAGATCCGGCTGCTTCAGGATGAGAAGCAGCCCCGGCAACACCAAGAGTCCCGGAAGCACCACTCGTTGGAGCCAGCCCACCCGCGGCGCCTGTGAATAGTAGTGCGCCAAGGTCAAAATGAGGACCAGCTTTGCGAATTCCGAAGGCTGGAAGGCAAAGGGACCCATCGGAATCCAGCGTTGCGCTCCACGGCTACTCCTGCCTTCAAACAACACGACAGTCAATAGGATTAAGATAATCGCATAGGCAGGATACGCTAACCGCGCAATCCGATGATAGTCCGAGAGCCACATGACAAGAAACGCGACCGTACCAAGCAGAATCCACACAACCTGTTTGGCATAAAACGGGAACGCAACCCCTTGGTCGTGCGTCACACTGTAAATCGACAGGACACCAATCCCCAGAATGGCAAAGATCAGCCCGATAAAGCGAACATCGAAATTGTCGAAGCCGCGGCTCATATATCCCCGGTCGATCATCGTGTTCCCTGGCCTCCGGCATCCCCTACCCGCACGACGGCGCCATCTTTTACGTGAGAGGGCGCGTCAAGATTTAACTTCACATAGGTCTCGATCAGCTCCTTGGCGAGAGGCGCCGAGGCAGAACCTCCATGGCCCATATGCTCACCCAACACTGCAACGGCGATGGTAGGCGCTTCAACTGGAGCGAAGGCAACAAACCACGCGTGATCACGAAATTTCTTCGGGATGTCTTTCTCCGGACCGGTTCGTAACGCCGTCATCTGGGCCGTGCCAGTCTTCCCGGCAATCGTCACCAGCGCCGACTGCGCCTTGGTGGCCGTCCCCTCTTTAACGACTCCCGCCAGCGCCTCTTTAATCACCGGCAAGATTCCAGGCCTCAGATTCAACGTCCGCTTGAGCACCGCAGGCCGACGTTGGAGTTCCCCCGTCGCTCGATCCATCACAGCTTGGACCAAGCGCGGACGAAACATGGCGCCGTCGTTTGCAACGGTCCCGATCAAACTCGCCATCTGCAACGGAGTGACACTCACGTAGCCCTGTCCGATCGATGCCGAAATCGTTTCGCCAGGCAACCAGGGCTCATTCTTGGCCTTCCTTTTCCATGCCTCGGAAGGCACAATCCCAATCCGTTCAGACGGCAACTCAATCCCTGTCTCTTCTCCCAACCCAAACTGATGGGCGAAGGAAGCCATGGTCTCAATCCCCATCCGCTGACCAACCGTATAGAAATACACGTCGCACGATTGCACAAGCGCGTGCCGGAGATCCACCGAACCATGCCCCCCAGCTTTCCAGTCATGATACAGACGGCGGCCGAACTGATACCCTCCATTGCAGAAAATGGTTGTCGAAGGGGTCACCGTTTTGGTTTCTAACGCTGCAGCGGCCATCATCACTTTGTAGACCGAACCGGGTGGGTACTGCCCTTGCGAGGCTCGATTATTTAAGGGACGCCCCTCGTCTTGCACGATCTCAGCCCATTGCTTCGGTGTGAGCTCCCGCGAGAGGACATTCGGGTCGAAACCCGGACGGCTCGCCATCGCCAGCACATCACCGGTTCTCGGATCCAGTGCGACAATCGCGCCCGATTCTTCTCCCAACAGATTTTCGGCCACTTTCTGCAACCGCACATCAATCGTGAGATACAAATTGTCTCCGGCATGGGGCTGCTCCACTACCACGGTTCGTTTCTCATGACCGATGGCATCGACTTCTATGCTTTTTTGCCCGGCTTGACCGCGCATAAGCCGATCGAAAAACTTCTCCACACCATATTGTCCAACGACGCTCCCTTGGTGCAGCTCGGAAAATTCCGGTTTCTCCAATTGCTCAGGCGAGACTTCCCCGACATAGCCCAGGAGATGTGACGCCGTCGTTCCGCCAGGATAGTTCCTTTGCGATTCGACTTGCACCATGACCCCGGGCAAATCCAGACGGTGAGACTCGATTAATGTCGCTTCTCGCAGGGTTAAGCGATCTTTCACTTTACGCGGCAGTTGTTTACTGCCGCGAGCCGCCAGTTTCTTCCTGATGAGCGCCTCATCGAGCCCCAGGAGGTTGGTGAGCTGACGAATGAGCCCCTCACGATCTGTCACGTCTTCAAGCGAAACATAGAGCGTGAAGCTGGGGACATTATTCGCCAACAATACCCCGTTGCGATCGTAAATGAGCCCTCGAGCCGGCTCCATGATGACCGAGCGTGTTCGATTGTTCGCCGAGAGATCGCGGTAGTAGGGCCCCTCTCGAATCTGCAAGTTCCAAAGCTGCAGTCCGAGTAACGCCACGACCAGCAACAAGCCGACGCGGAGAATGATCAGTCGGCGTTGGAGTTCCCCGAGTTCAGAATCGTGCAGACCAGCTGTTGCCATGCGTCACAAGTCGCATTCTTCCACGCCCATTAAAAGAGACCGTCCGTCCGGTCGGTCCTCAGGCGGGTGAGATCAAACCGTCGAGAGAGTAACCAATAAAATCCCGCCCCCGCCGCCCCGTCAAAACACGCCTGCGGAACGACAATCGACTCGACCATCCACCACATCTGAGAGATGTCGAGACCTTTGAAATTTATCGCAGCAAGTAGCCCGCTCACTAACGATACCAGCAACAGCATTCCTCCCAGCGAGTACGACGTCACTTGCGACACCTGCCGCCCCAGGAATCCTGCCAAGAGACCAACCCCTCCATTTGTAAGCAGGCTCAACCATAGTTCGCCGGCTGAAAATAGATTGAGAACCCATCCGATCGTGAGTCCTATGAGAAGACCTTCCAACTCCCCGGCGAAAAGCCCGATGAGCGCGGCGGCCACAAGCCCCAAATCTGGTTTGATACTCCACACGCTCAAATGTGGCAATAGCGTCGTCTGCAGCGGGACGAGTAGCAGCACGAGAATAAGGTAGAAGAAGAATTTCATGGCAAGGGCTTCTCAAGCAGATCTGCGCCCGACCCTGCCTTCGACGACTGCCCGTACGATGTCTGAATCACCAACACCTCCTCCACACGGCTGACGTCGACTTCCGGCATGAGCTCGGCGGACTGGAAGAGGGCGCCTTCCTGTTTGTCGATGTGGGTAATCGTCCCGATCATCAATCCTCGAGGAAAATCTCCGATGAGGCCTGAGGTCACGACCCGATCGCCATCCCGAAGCGTCGACAACAGCGGGATATACTTCAGCTGGGCCAGCCCTTGTTGAGTCCCCTCCACAATGCCTTCATCTCTCGTCCGCTGAATAAGCCCAGCGATGGCGTTGTTTGGATCAGTCACCAAGAGCACCACCGAAGACACCCCCGTCGTTTTCACCACCCGCCCAACAACACCGGCAGGGGTGACGACTCCCATGTCCGACTTGATCCCATCGCTTTCGCCCTTATTGAGGATAATGGTGCGATACCGATTCGTGGCATCACGCCCAATGACTTGCGCAGCGACCATCGTGGGAAGGGCCTGTTCTTTAAAACGCAACAACGCCGTCAATCGCTCTGTCGCAGCAGCCGACTCTCGCAACCGGCTATGTTGCCCGCGTAGCCATTCGTTTTCTTTCCGCAGTTGTTGGTTCTCTTCTCGAACCCCTTGCAACGCCACGTACTGCTCCCAGCGATCCGCAATGCCGGTATCGATGGACGCAATGGCTTCGAGTGGGACACTCACGGCGTATCCGACCGGCCCACCCAGATACTGTGAAAGTCCTTGGATTTGATTGGGGAACAGGAAGAGAGCCACCAACAACAGGGCAAAGCAAACAAGCGCAATACGTCTGGTACCGTAGGGAGAACTAGAATGAGCCATCCACATAAGGGAGTTCGGGATGGAACCTTATCGGTAGGTATTAGCCTGGGACATCACCGACACTTTAGCAAGCAGATCCAATTCATCGAGGATTTTCCCGACCCCCAAGACCACGGAAGTCAACGGATCGTCCACGGTGATGATCGGCAAATTTGTTTCCTCTCGAAAGCGCGTATCCATGCCCTTCAGCAAAGACCCTCCACCCGTGAGGACAACGCCACGATCGATGATGTCACCCGCCAATTCAGGCGGGGTATTCTCCAGTGCCACTTTAATCGCGTTGACGATTGTTCCGATCGGCTCCTGCAGCGCTTCCCGGACTTCTGCGTCATCCACCACCAGCGTGCGGGGGATACCAGAAATCAAGTCGCGCCCCTTGATCATCATGGTTTTGCGTTCCTCAAAGGGATAGGCGGATCCGATTTCGAACTTAATCCGCTCCGCCATATGCTCACCGATGAGGAGGTTATACTTCTTCTTGATGTAATTCATGATGGCATCGTCCATGCGATCGCCCGCAACTTTGACGGACTCGCTATAGACGATTCCACCGAGCGAAATAACAGCGATATCGGTCGTGCCGCCGCCGATATCAACCACCATGTTGCCCGAAGGTTCGGTGATCGGAAGACCGGCACCAATGGCGGCGGCCACAGGCTCTTCGATCAGATAGACTTCCCGAGCTCCGGCTAATTCAGCCGAGTCTCGAACCGCCCGCTGCTCCACTTGCGTAATGCGTGACGGCACACCGATGATGATGCGTGGACGCACGAACGCACTGCGGTTGTGCGCTTTCTGAATGAACCGCTTCAACATCTGCTCTGCCATCTCAAAGTCGGCAATCACGCCTTCCTTCATCGGCCGCACCGCGATGATGTTGCCTGGCGTACGGCCCAACATTTTCTTCGCCTCTATGCCAACCGCAAGTACGCGTTCCGTCTTTTTTTCAACCGCCACAACCGAAGGTTCGTTCAGTACGATCCCTTTCCCATGCACATAGACAAGGGTCGAGGCCGTTCCGAGATCGATGGCCAGGTCGTTTGAGAACCACCCAAAAATATCGCTACCAAAGCCCACGATTGTTCTCCCTTCCCCTCACCACTACGGTAGCGCGCTCAGTCAGGCGATAGCAGCCGCCCAACGTCCAAGACCTGGGTACCGGCTACCTCATCACCAAACCGCCGCCCCTGCTCGTTTCCAACAATCAATACCGCTTCGAATGCAATAATTGCTATCGAAATAAGCCATCCCACATAGGGAATAGCGAATGCCACCTGCGCCACCGCAAAGGGAAGATTGCGGATAATGGATTCCCGAAAGCCTGCCGCCTCACGCTGATCTGGAAGCACGGTCTGAAGACCAATTAACCGTTTACCGATACTGCGCCCGCCGGAAAATCCATCAGCGATCAGTATATACGCCAATCCTCCAAAAAAACCTACCGGCACGAGCATTTGACCAGCTGCCGCGACAATAAACAAATCGATCAGTCGGGCGATTCCACGGTTCAACATCTGCGCCTTGGGATACACCCCGGCGCTGATTGACTGAACCCCTCTGACCTCCTCTGTCAAGGGATCTCCTTACAATTAGAGGCAAAGTATAACAAATCGAACTACCTAGCACAAACAAAGAGCGTTTCTTCTGCAGATCAGACATTGTACGCAATCTTCCTTGTCAAGATGAGCGAAAACTCTACTCGATCGTGAGATGGTCGTGTATGGCGCGGTCGTCTCTTGCCTTTGTGCAGCTCCCCTGAGTAGAATCCACATAGGCGAACATTTCCAGAGGTTGTCATGCTCAAATTGATCCGCGAAGGGTCGCACAGCTATCCTTGGCTTCTCAAATCTATCATGGGAGTCATCGCCCTCACCTTCCTCGTCACGATGGGTTGGTGGGGATTCGGCGAGCAACAGACCGGCGCCGCCGTCGCCTCAGTCGGAGATCTCACAGTGTCCCACGATGAATTCCGACGTGCCTATGAAAATACGTACCGTTTCTATAAGGACAAAGTCCCTGGAGAATTCAAAGACGAAACGATCAAGCAATTAGTGGTGGATCAACTGGTCGATAATCGAACCTGGCTCATCGCGGCAAAAAACATGGGCCTCACTGTCACTGACGACGACTTACGCGACGTCATCATGCAGATCCCTGATTTTCAAAAGAACGGTACGTTCGATCCGGAGGTCTACAAACAGCTCCTGGCAGCGAATCATTTGACGCCTGCAACATTCGAAGCAATGGAAGCGAAGGAAGTACTGAGCAACAAGGCCAGGATGATCATCCGTGACGCCGTAGCCCTCACTCCTGCCGAACTTGCCGAAGCCCAAGCTCTCACATTGCGGCACACAGAATCAGACCCTGCGAAAGCTGCCGAAGCGAAAGACCTCGCCATACAGGACGTCCTCTTTCAAAAGCAGCAGCGCGCGCTGATGGCCTACACTCAATCCCTCAAAACGACCATTCCCATCAAGATCAACCGCGAGTTGCTGTAGCTCAATTCTCCGCACCTCATCAAGCCGACCACCTCTCTAGTCAGAACAGAGCACAGTCAAGTCGTTGACTGAAATCCGCGATCGTCTCAAGACTCACTAGAGAATCAACATCGCATCGCCGTAGCTATAGAAACGATAGCGCTGTCGAACCGCCTCAGCATAGGCCTGTCTGAGAAATTCTGTCCCGGCCAATGCGGAGACCAACATCAGCAATGTGGTCCGTGGCAAGTGAAAGTTCGTAAGAAGGGCATCCACCGCCTTGAACGGGAACCCCGGCGTTATAAACATATCCGTCTCTCCTTGATAGGGTCGGATCTGGCCATCCGCGCGAGCCGCAGTTTCAAGTGCGCGTACGACCGTGGTCCCGACAGCCACAATTCGCCTTCCTGTTGCGCGCGTCTGTTCGATAGCACGCACCGTCTCTACTCCGACCTCGACCCACTCCGCGGCCATTCGATGATCTTCGATCTGATCAACCGTGACCGGCTTGAAGGTTCCAACTCCGACATGCAGTGTGACAGCCCTCAGTTCGACCTCTCGCTGTCGCAGTCGTCCCAGCAAATCCGATGTGAAGTGGAGTCCGGCAGTTGGCGCGGCAATCGCGCCCTCATGCTGCGCAAACATCGTTTGGTACCATGCTCGATCCTGGTCGGTCGGCGCCCGCTTTATGTAAGGAGGAAGCGGCATCCGGCCATGTTGTTGCAGCCATTCAGACACTGGAATAGGGCTCTCAACCCGAACTGTTGTTCTGTTGGCGTTACGCTCAACCACCACCGCAACCGCCGCTGCGCCCATCTCAAGAATCTGTCCAGGCCGAAACGTTCCCTTGATCAGTACTTCCCACATCGCATCGCCAAGATCCTTCACAAAGAGGATCTCGACCTCCGCCCCGGACGGGCGCTTCCGTCCAGTCACGCGTGCGGCCATAACCTTTGTGTTATTAACAACAAGGAGGTCCCCGGGATGAAGAAGCTCGGGCAATTCGTCGACGCGGCGATGGGCGAGCGAGCGGTCGCCACGCTGTAGCACGAGCAATCTGGCATGATCGCGCGGAAGGCTTGGCTGAGTGGCAATCAGCGAGGCATCGAAGGGAAAGTCGAATGCTGAGAGTTGCATCAGGAAGACGGCAGGGTCGGAGCTTTCGTCAACGTCATGTTCTGCAATTCCGTCCCTGGGTAATAATATCGAAGAATCATCGAGAAAGGATAGCCCAACTCAGCCAGTTCTTTCGCGCCCCATTGGCACATGCCAACAGCATGGCCAGCACCATAACCGGACAATACCACATCCTGGCCGATCGACTCGATGGCAAACTGCGTGCTGGGGATGATGGTGTAGCCAACCAATTTCCGCAACTCTTCTCCGCGAAGAACCAATTCACCGTCGGAGTGGAGAACACGCAGCGTGGCGACTCGCCCTCCTCTGCTAAACGACAACGGCGTGATCGTCGCAATCGTACCCACAGAAAAGCCCTGCTCCCGCAAATTCTGCTCGAGGGTGTCGATTTTGAAGGAAGACTTCCATTGAAAATAGGGCGACATCAGGTCGAAGGGACACTCCACACCCTTGAGATAAGGATATTCTTTCGACCACACATTCGTCGCATCTTCCGTCAATCCGGCTGCAGTTGATGAGAACGCTGCGTAGATCGGTGCATCCTGGAAGGTCACAACCAGCCCTCTCGTCTCTTCAACCGCTCGTAGAATCGCAGCATCAACCCCCTGCTTCCCGCGGTAGACTTGATCTTGTACGGTCGCCGCCACGTCATACTCCCGCGCGGCACTCAACTTCTGCTGATAGAGCGCATAGGTTCTGGCTGCAATCGCCTGTGCTTTCAGCATCTCGGGATGCCACGCTGAACTGACCTCGGCAGGAACCACACCTTTGACATACTCTTCCATATCGACTTGGTTAATAACCAGAAACCCCTTATCTTTTCGCACGAGATGGATGAGGCCGCTCACCGAGACCTCTGTGCCGGAGTCGCTCGATAACACCGCCGCCCCTTTGGACTTCCGAGTGGGTCGCGGGAAGGTCAGTGTGAGCCCTTGCCCTCCGCCATGCAATGTCAACTGCTCCGCCTGCCTGCGGACACCGTTCAATAAAAACCCCTTGCCGGCAGCGATGATCTGAGCCGGCGTGCGCAAAGCCTGACGACGGCCTTTTGCGTCGGTCGCCCACAGCGGATTGCTTGAACGGATATCGAGCCGTAGCACATCGGCAGACAGCAGCACCCGGATCGATTCTGCCGCCTCGGCTCCAGAAGACAGGCTGAGAAGACAGGCCCCTACCGCAATGGCGCGATACACGCTGCTCCTCAACTGGCTCATCGGCGAAAGATCCATGTAATCAGATAGAATACCAGACTCAGGATGACACTGAGGAGCAGGCTGGTGACGATGGGAAACGAAAAGCTGAAATTATCTCGTCGAATGGAGATGTCGCCAGGTAGTTTTCCGAACCATCCTAGCAGATTTCCGATTCCAGGAACGCGATCTGCGACCAGCAGCAACAAGCCGACCAATACCACACACACTCCAACCCCGACAAATACCTTCCCGAGATTTCCCCATTCAGCCATCAGCCTCGAACGACATATTCTGCGATTTGCACCGCATTGAGCGCAGCCCCTTTGCGGAGATTATCGGATACCACCCAGAGATTCAGGCCGTTCGTGATCGATTCGTCCTCCCTGACGCGGCCGATGTAGACCTCGTCCTTACCGGTCGCATCCAAGGGCATCGGGTAGAGCTTCTTGGCGGGATCATCGTACACAATCACCCCCGGCATCGCCGCCAAGAGCGCACGGGCTTCATTCGGCTTCAGTGGCCGTCCCAGTTCCACATTGATCGCTTCGGAATGACAGCGTAACACCGGAACACGCACCGTCGTCGCCGTCACGCGAAGCGCCGGCGTTTCAAGAATTTTCCTCGTCTCACGAGCGATCTTCACTTCCTCGGAACAATCCCCACCATCGTTGAAGGACCCGATATGCGGCAGCAGGTTAAAGGCGATCTGATAGGGATACACTTCGGCCTTCGTGTCGCGAAAGGACATCAGATCTTTTGTCTGCGTCATCAGTTCATCCATAGCCGCGGCGCCGGTCCCGGAGACCGATTGAAACGTGGTCACAACCACACGCTTGACCCCCACGGCATCCTGCAACGGCTTGAGCGCCATGACAAGCGGGGTCGTCGTGCAATTGGGAATGGACACAATGCCGCGAGGCATCGTCAGCAGCGCATGGGCGTTGACTTCCGGTACCACCAACGGAACATCGGCCTCCATCCGAAAGACGCCGCTGTCATCGATGACGACAACCCCGGCCGCCCCAAGCCGTTGACCGTACTCGCGGCTGATGGCATCCGTCGCTGAAATAAGCGCGAAGTCGACACCGGCAAACGACGACTCCGTCGTCAGCTCCTCAACCTTCCATTCTTTTCCCTGGCACGACATCACCTCACCGGCCGAACGCTTTGAGGCAAACAGACGTAGAGAGGCCAACGGAAACTTTCGTTCCTCTAAAATCTCAAGAGTTTCTTTCCCAACCGCCCCCGTTGCGCCAAGGATGGCCACCACATACCCTGATTTCTTTTTCACCATGCCCCTCGATCCTACCTACAATATGATCTCCCGAATGCGATGATTGAACGTATCGGCCACGAACATATGCCCTGCGCGATCTAACACGATTCCAAATGGGTAGCTCAAACCGGCTTCGAGAGCTGCACCCCCATCGCCACTATAGTCAGACACACCCACGCCGGCGATGCGTTCAATACGCCCGGAGATTCGATCCCACCGCCGCACCAGGTGATTGTCAGAATCGGTCATGTAAAGATTTCCCTCATCATCCAGTGCAATCCCCGCTGGCCGAGAGACACTGGCGCTGGGCGGTTCATCCAACCCTTGATATCGATACTCTCCGCCGTCCCCTACCACAGTTCGTATCAGACCAGTGACAGGATCGACAGCGCAAATCCTTCGGTTGAAACAATCGGCAATGTACAGCGTACCATCCGATGCCAACGCCAATCCGCTGGGGCTGGCCAGATCGGTCTCTGTCGCAGTCAGACCGTCTCCATTATACGCTGCTGTGCCTGTCCCTGCGACCGTCCGAATCATTCCCGAGGCCAAATCTACCGCCCGTACACGATTGTTACTCTGATCAGCAATGTAGAGAATCCCGTCGTCGCTCAACGCTAAGGCAGCCGGTTCGTTCAACCCGGCCTCCTCAGCCAATCCTCCATCGCCAGAGTACCGAGGCTTACCCAGGCCTGCCACTGTCGTAATCGCCCTTGTCGCGGCATCCACGCGCCGTACCCGATGGTTCAGGGTGTCCGCAATATAGAGATGCCCCGCTCGATCGACCACCACGGCCGTTGGAAAATTCAGTAGCGCGTGATCAGCGGGTCCACCATCACCACTGAAGTGCATAGCCGGCGCGGCACTGACCGCAATATATCGCACCGTCCCACTCAAGTCGGTCTGTTGGGTCACAGTGCGCAAGTCGACCTTGCTGGTTTCTGCAAGAGGATCCTCATCGACATCTTCAGACCTCGAAACCGGCAGAACGGGTGTCGCCCCTGCGTCAAACGCCTGAACCCTTCCCGCAACGGTCGTGATACATAGGGTCTTCCGATCGATCTTTCGAACGACGTGGTTCTCCGAATCAGCGATGAAGAGATTTCCCTCTGCATCGAGGGTCACACTCTTCGGCTCATTCAGACAAGCCTCAGAGGCGACCGTTCCATCACCTGACCAGCCTGAGATTCCGGTACCGACAATGGTCCGGATCAATCCGGCTGTGAGATCGGTCTTCATCTCTATCGAAAATCTCTCTTAGTTCAGATTGCGCAGGATGGCCTCGCCCATTTCCGTTGTGCTGACCAGGCGAGTACCAAGACTGTGAATGTCTTTCGTGCGATAACCGAGATCGAGCGTTTTCACAATCGCCTGCCCGATGGCTTCCGCTTCCGCATACAACTTGAACCCATAGGACAGCATCATCGCCGCCGAAGCAATCGTCGCAATAGGATTCGCCACATTCTTTCCGGCAATGTCCGGTGCGCTGCCATGAATCGGCTCGAACAGTCCGACCTGCGCGCCGATACTGGCCGACGGCAACATGCCGATGGACCCAGTCAACATCGCGGCTTCGTCGCTCAGAATGTCGCCAAAGATATTGTTGCAGAGCATCACGTCGAACTGCCTTGGATTACGCACGAGTTGCATCGCCGCATTATCGACATAGATATGACTCAACTCTATATCCGGATAGTGTTTGTGAACGTCCGTGACCACACGACGCCACAGCTCGGATGACTCCAGCACGTTCGCTTTGTCGACAGACATGACTTTTTTCCGTCGTTTTCTCGCCGCCTCGAATGCCACTTTTGCGATACGTTGGATCTCTTCAGTCGTATAGACCTCGGTATTGACGCCTCGCTCGCTCCCATTCGGCAGTTTCTCAATCCCCTTTGGCTTCCCGAAATAAATGCCGCCGGTCAGTTCACGAACGACGAGAATGTCGATGTCCTCAATCACCTCGCGTTTCAACGTGGAGGCATCGGCCAACATCGGATAGAGCTTCGCCGGGCGCAAATTCGCGTAGAGCCCGAGGTGCTCTCGCAAACCCAGCAGCGCACGCTCTGGACGCAAGCGATACTCTAACCCCTCCCACTTCGGACCGCCGACCGCACCGAGCAAGACCGCGTGGCTCTGTTTCGCCAAGGTCAGCGTTTCTTGAGGAAGTGGAACACCCACTTTGTCGATGGCCTGCCCACCGACATCACCGGGGAGAAATTCGAATGTGTGGCCGAACTTCTCGGCTACAGCCTTCAACACCTTTACCGCTTCAGGAACGATCTCTCGACCCACTCCATCACCAGCCAATACGGCTATCTTCGCTTTCACAGGCTACTCTCCCCTATTGTGAGTATTGATCGCACCAACTTCTATTCCAACACTTCTTCATCCTCCGGCCGCCAAGCAGGATCGACCAGACACAGGAACTCGATGTCAGTAGGCCCAACATTTTCCAAATACTGTGTGCCTCCAGGGGGCACATAGACGACGGAACCAGCTACCACCGAGACGGCAGCATCATCGACGGTCAATTGCCCACGACCTGCAATAATGTAGTAGACCTCTGAGGACGTGAGCCGGTGCCTTTTCGAGCGAGCGCCGGGAGCCAAGATCCCATGCGCCATACTATACCCTAGCGCGAGCGGTTGTTTTACCGGATGCAGGAGCTCTCGCAGGCGCGTATGATCCCCGGCCAGAAACTCAGGCCGAGTTGCCAGATTCACATGAACCACGGATCACCTCACAGTCAACAATATCGTCCCGGATTCAGACCGGATCCGCTGACTCTATCGTCCTCACTTTCCTTAAATCAAGCTTACCCTTTGTTCGCCCTGCGCCTGTTTTCCTGCCAGGTATGACAGCTTATTCAGCGCGTTCAGATAGGCTTTTGCTGAGGCCATAATGATATCCGTGTCCGCGCCATGCCCTGAAACCGTACGCCCATCTTCTTGAACCCGGACCGAGACTTCTCCTTGAGCATCCGTACCCCCCGTGATCGCCTTTACGACATACATGAGAAGAGTGCTTTTCGTCTGCGTAATGATGGCGATCGTCCGATACACCGCATCCACCGGCCCATCTCCGGCCCCAGTCTGCGCAATCGTTCGCCCATCGAGCTCGAGCTCGACTGTGGCGGTCGGGACCTGATCCGTCCCGCTGGATACATGGAAGGACTTCAGCGTAATCCGATCGGCCATTTTCGCCAACTCTTCGGACACGATGACTTCGAGATCTTCTTCGTAGATCTCTTTCTTTTGATCGGCCAATTTTTTAAACCGCTCGAACGCATGATTGACCTCTTCGTCCGAAAGGGTATAGCCTAACTCCACCAGCCTCTGCCGAAACGCATGCCGGCCTGAGAGCTTTCCCATGACCATTTTGCTCTCAATCAACCCGATCGTCTCCGGCCGCATGATTTCATAGGTTGTCTTGTCTTTCAGCAGACCATCTTGATGAATGCCGGACGTATGGGCAAAGGCATTCGCCCCGACGATCGCCTTGTTCGGCTGCACCACCATACCGGTAATCTTGCTGACCAATCTGCTGGTCTTCGAAATCTCTTCGGTGCGAATCCTCGTGTCTGCCTGGTAGAAATCCTTCCTGGTACGAAGCCCCATGACAATTTCTTCCAATGCTGTGTTCCCCGCACGCTCGCCTATGCCGTTGATGGTGCATTCGACTTGGCCTGCTCCCTCAAACACCGCCGCCAAACTATTCCCCACAGCCAAGCCAAGATCATTATGGCAGTGGACAGAGATCACCGCTTGTGCACTGTTCGACACCTGCTCACGAATGCCCCGAATGAGCCGGCCAAACTCTTGCGGCACCGCGTAGCCGACCGTGTCGGGAATGTTGATCGTCCCAGCTCCTGCGGCAATCACCGCCTCAATCACTTCATAGAGATACGCCGGATCGGAACGACTGGCATCCATGGGCGAAAACTCCACATCCTCCACATAGCCCCGCGCACGTTGCACCATCTCGACCGCGCGTTTCTTTGCTTCATCACGCGTCATTCTAAACTGATGCTTCAAATGGATATCCGAGGTCGAGAGAAACGTATGAATGCGGACCTTCGGAGCCCCCTTCAATGCCTCCCAGGCTCGATCGATATCCTCCGGACGCGCCCGCGCCAAACTGCAAATCGTCGGTCCCTCGACTTCCTGTGCGATCCGCCGCACCGCTTCAAAATCCCCAGGCGAGCTATACGCAAACCCTGCCTCGATGATATCGACCCCTAACCGCGCTAGTTGTTTCGCCACCATGATTTTCTCTTCCACATTCATGCTAGCCCCGGGCGATTGCTCGCCGTCCCGCAAGGTCGTATCGAAAATTCGAATCATGCGTGTCATGGTTCCACCTCTTTTCGGTTCAGACTGCTCATAACGATCGTCCAGCAAGGCCGCAGGTGCAGAAGACACCGCAGGCGTACCCTCGGGGTACGTTGAGGATGTCTTCAAGCCGAGAACGAAGCTGGCGGTCGTTTTCAGCAGTCTGCAAAAACACAAAAGCCTCCATCCCTACGCCCAGGGACGGAGGCTTAAGAAGCTCCGTGGTACCACCCTGATTTAGCCTTGGACAACATACGCTATCCACGGCGCTTCATTACACCCTGTCACGGGGGCGAGACGGAATCCATTACTCGGGTTTCATGGATTCTGGCTCAGAGGCGAGTTCGGCGCCACACAGGCTGGTTTGCACCATTCACCAGCTCTCTACTGCTGTGCAAATCGCGTACTACTCCTCGTCGTAGCCAATTACACCTTCGATTCATTCACTGGCTGTTCGGTCTTGGGCAATGGACGCTTCCCAGCCACTTTGGAAAAAAGTCCGACAAGCCGCTCTGCCGGGCCAAGGAGAGCGTACCCTGCAAAGAGAACAAATAACATCACCTGGGGCCAGGCTGCTAAGAGCATGAGCGTCAAAATGCCCCACACCAGATAGGTAATGTGCCGACCGCCACGGAACTTCATGTCTTTAAAGCTTCGATACTTGAGGGTACTCACCATCAAGAACGACAAGGTCAGCGTAATAATCAACACAAGGAAGGGCTTCACTTCCGTCCCCATCCTGAGGCTATAGTGATCAAAAATCACGAGCGACGCCACAACCCCAGCCGCTGCAGGAATCGCCAACCCGGTAAAGTACTTGCCGTCCGGCACAGAGGTCGTCGAATTAAACCTGGCCAACCGGACCGCGCCCATCGCGACATACGCAAACATCACCGCCATACCGAACATACCCTGCCCGCTCAGCGCCCAGGAATAAATCAAGAGGCCTGGTGCAACCCCGAACGACACCACATCGGACAACGAGTCGTACTCAAAACCAAAATGGCTGGTGCTGTTCGTCAACCGTGCGGATTTCCCATCAAGTATATCGAAGATCATCGCCACCAGAATGGCGACTGCTGCAATCATGTAGTCCGCATTAAACACGGACAGCATTGAAAACACGCCGCACAACAGATTCCCTGTCGTGAAAAGATTGGGAATCAAATGCATGGCGGCTTTTCGCCGCTTCCCATCTCTTCCAAATGATTGGCGAAGTCCGGTAGTTTTCATGGTAGTTGTCCCAAGATGGTCTCCCCACCTTTCACTCGATCGCCGACCGCAACCTTTATAGACGTCCCGAGAGGAAGAAACGTATCCATCCTCGATCCAAATCGAATCAAACCGAACCGCTCACCCAGCACTGCCCGATCTTTTGGCGACACCCAACAGACGATCCGTCTGGCAATCAACCCGGCGACCTGCACACACAATACTTTCGCACCCTCTACGGTCCGAATCATGAGTGCATTTTGCTCATTTCTCAACGTCGCATCCGGCTTACTGGCGACCAGAAACAAACCTGGTTGGTACTGCACATCCTCAATAACCCCTTCACAGGGAATCCGATTGATATGCACATCGAAGACGTTCAAGAAGATGCTAACCCTGATGCTACGATCCTTGATGAAGCGGGACTCGTACTCCTCTTCAATAGCGATCACTTTCCCGTCACCAGAGGCGAGAACGAGGCGTGGCCCCTGAGGGATCACGCGGGATGGATTGCGAAAGAACCACGAGACAAAGAGCGTCAGGATCGCCGCTCCGACCGTCGCAATGATCCAGCCCAACCATCCTGCCAGCAGTGTAACGCCGACAGCCGCCCCGATGAAGGGAATTCCCTCTTTGGCAAACGGGATGCCGACGGCACGATCCGCCACAGGGTCGCCTCAGGTTATTCAGGAAGGGTGCCCGCCCCGACAATCATTTTCATTCGCCCAGCCTGGCCACACTGAGACTCGACTAACACCAGGTAAGACCATAGCGATTGAATACGACGTAGGAAGTTGGCTTCAACTTCCTACTAGTTTTTATTCTTATCGACCAGTTGGTCCTTCTTCAACCAAGGCATCATCGCACGCAGCTTGCCCCCAACCTCTTCAATAGGGTGGGCTTCACCTTTTGCCAGCAACGCATTATAGACCGGACGGTTCGCCTGGTTTTCCAACACCCACTCTTTGGCAAACTGGCCTTGCTGAATTTCGCTCAGAATTTTTTTCATTTCCTGCTTGGTCTGTTCCGTTACAATCCGAGGGCCGCGAGTGATGTCACCGTACTTGGCCGTCGTACTAATGGAATACCGCATGTTGGCAATCCCGCCCTGATAGATCAAATCTACGATTAATTTCACTTCATGCAGACACTCGAAATACGCCATCTCAGGGGAGTAGCCGGCTTCCACGAGCGTCTCGTATCCAGCCTGGATGAGAGACGTAAGACCTCCACAGAGCACGACTTGCTCACCGAAAAGATCCGTCTCCGTTTCTTCCCGAAAATTCGTTTCGATCACTCCAGCCCGCCCACCTCCAATCGCACTGGCATAGGCAAGGCCCAGCTGCTTGGTTGTTCCACTTGGGTCTTGATGAATCGCAAGCAAGCACGGCACCCCACTACCTTTCGTGTACTCCGATCGGACGAGATGGCCCGGCCCTTTGGGCGCGACCATGAATACATTCATCGTGGGCGGCGGAACGATTTGTCCAAAATGAATATTAAAGCCATGGCCGAACGCGAGAGAGGAGCCCGGCTTCAGATTCGGAGCGATGTCTTGTCGATAAATGGCTGCTTGCGCTTCGTCTGGCGCAAGAATCATGACGACATCCGACGCCTTAACGGCATCGGCTACCGGCATGACTTTTAGCCCGCTGTGCTCCGCTTTCTTCCATGAGGCGCCTTCGCGCAGCCCGATCACCACACTCACGCCGCTCTCCTTCATATTGAGCGCATGGGCATGTCCCTGACTGCCATAACCGATCACCGCAACTTTCTTATTCCGAATGTGTTGAATGTCGGCATCCTTGTCGTAGTAAACCTTCATCGATCGCTCCTTAAGGTAATATTCGTGTCAAGAAACCAATTGGGCATTGAGTCCGAGGTAACGCCTATTCGCGGGCAATCTTTTTCGCCGGCACATCCGCCGAGCGAATCAACTCGCGGGCAACCGCAACCCGTCCGGTACGTGTGAGTTCTTTAATCCCAAGCGGCTGCAGCAAGTTGATGATGGCTCCGATCTTTCGCGGGTCCCCGGTCACTTCAATCGTGTACGTCGCCGGCGTAGAATCGATGACGTTCGCGCGAAAGATATCAGCGATTCGCAACGCTTCGGCTCGATCCTCCGGCCGCGTATGCACCTTGATGAGCGCCGTCTCCCGCGAGACAAAATCGCTCTCGTTCAGGTCCACGACTTTAATGACGTCGATGAGTTTATTGAGCTGTTTCACGATCTGCTCGATGATCCGTTCGTCACCGGATGTCACAATAGTCATCTGCGACATCGAGGGATCAAGCGTCGGCGCAACTGAGAGGCTTTCGATGTTGAATCCGCGTCCGCTGAACAAGCCAGCGATGCGAGACAGAGAACCAAACTTATTCTCGACTGTCACCGAGATAATATGTTCCATACCCAATTTGTACTCCCGACACCGACGATTAGGCCGTGAGGATCGTGTCCGAATCCTTCGGAGTCACCTGCCCCGCTCCAGACTGCTTACTTCTCAAGGCGGGCGGATCTTCCAAAATCATTTCATGGTTGCAGCCGCCAGCGGGAATCATCGGATAAACGTTTTCATATCGATACGTCGGCACATCGACGATGACCGGTTTATTCACTGCGATCGCTTCCTTGAGAACGGCATCAATCTCAGACGGCTTGCTGGCCCTGAGCCCGACTGCTCCGTACGCCTCTGCCAACTTGACAAAGTCCGGCGTCGTCTCCAAATCGCTCGAGGCATACCGACCTTCATAGAAGAGATCCTGCC
The DNA here is from genome assembly GCA_039931295.1 of Nitrospirota bacterium. Lineage (GTDB taxonomy): Bacteria > Nitrospirota > Nitrospiria > Nitrospirales > Nitrospiraceae > Palsa-1315. The sequence goes on from JBDTSF010000178.1 coordinate 41,781, forward strand.
ACTGCCGGACCATCCCATGGAATCGGTTGTTCAGAATGATGATCTTGACCGGCAACTTATGCACCACCGCTGTTGCCATTTCTTGCATATTCATTTGGATACTGCCGTCTCCGGCAATGCAGAGAACCAGCCGACCCGGGAACGCCGCCTGCGCCCCCATCGCAGCAGGGAAACCGAACCCCATGGTCCCAAGCCCCCCCGAGGTTAACCAGCGATTTGGCTTCGCCAACTTAAAATATTGGGCAGCCCACATCTGGTGTTGCCCGACATCGGTCGACACAATCGGATCCCGATCCTTCGTGAGTTCATACAGTCGCTGAATAACATGCTGCGGCTTGATCGGCCCATCCGCTTCTTGTTGATACGCAAGCGGGTTCGCCTGTTGCCATTCGCGGATCTGATCCCACCAGGGCTTGCGCAACTCCCGTTGATCGCCGTTCACCGTGGCACGAAGAATTTGAATCAACTCACGGAGCACCATCTTGCAATCGCCCACGATTGGAATGTCGACATTGACATTTTTGCGAATCGAAGTCGGATCGATATCGATATGAATCACCTTGGCATGCGGGCAAAACTCTGACACCTTTCCGGTGACACGATCGTCAAACCGTGCTCCGATGGCCACGACAAGATCGGAATAATGCATGACCATATTCGCCCAATACGTGCCGTGCATGCCCAGCATGCCCATGGATTGGGGATGCTCGCCAGGGAACGCCCCAAGCCCCATCAACGTCATGTCGACCGGCATATGGGTCAGCTCAGCCAACTCCAACAACTCTTGCGACGCACCAGAGAAGATGACACCGCCGCCGACATACAGCACCGGCTTCCTGGCCTTCGTCATGGCCTCGGCCGCTTGTTTGATCTGCCACTTATTTCCCTCATACACGGGATTGTAGCTCCGGATAGAGATGGAATTCGGATAGATGAATTCCGTCTTCTCCATGGACACATCTTTTGGAATATCTACCAACACAGGACCCGGACGTCCCGTTGTCGCGATGTAGAAGGCTTCTTTGATTGTGACCGCCAGATCCTTGACATCTTTGACGAGGAAATTGTACTTGGTGCAAGGGCGACTCAACCCCACATTATCCGCTTCCTGGAACGCATCATTTCCAATCAGGCTGGTAGGAACTTGCCCGCTAAAACACACCAACGGCACGGAGTCCATGTATGCATCCGCTAACGCTGTAATCACGTTCGTCATACCCGGCCCGGAAGTCACAAGACAGACTCCGGCTTTCCCGGTCGCCTTGGCATAGCCTTCCGCCATATGGCCCGCACCCTGCTCATGGCGTGTCAGCACCACTTCAATGTCTTTCTGCTGATGAAGCATGTCGAAAATCTTCAGAACGACACCACCAGGAAGCGCAAAAATTGTCTTGACGCCTTCCCGTTTGAGACATTCGATCAGGATTTCAGCACCTGTGAGCTTCATGACAGAACCTCCCTCCTTACCGCTAGTGAGGCACTAGACAGAGGAGTCAGCACGAAAAATAGGATACTCGGCAGCTCGTCAACACTTAGACGGGGCAAGACAGCCACGACTGATCGGAACATTCTGAAAAATCAGGGATAAATATAGTTGATCTTATCACCACGTGTTTCTACGCGTCAATAGATAGCAGGGGTTGGTCTGGCAACTTCTTCCCTGACAGCGTACTTCAGTACATGATATTTTCTACACACCAACCCCATGGTTCGGATCGCGTTCAACCATGAGCACCCCTATCCGCGTAATCATCTTGTCTCGTAAAGACTGCCACCTTTGCGATGTCGTCTATCGAATGGCTGCGCGCCTACAGCGAGAGCTCCACATCGACACAAAGAAGCGATCTATCGAAGGCGATACAGATCTGTTAGAGCGCTATGGGGCACTGGTTCCTGTGGTCCTGCTCGACGACATCGAGTATTTCTCAGGACATGTGACGGAAGGAGAGCTGCGACGAGCAATAAAAAAAGCGCGGTGGAGAAGACCGATAAGCCGGATTCTGTCTTGCCTAGGATATGCTCCCAAACAGGGGTGATCATTTCTCTGGGATTCGAGTTACCTCGAACCTCAAGCGACCTACCCGAAGACCTCGGCCGGGCCAGCCGGTCGCCGACTCTCCGAAGAAAGCCGACAGATGTCTTCCTATTTGGCCTTGCATCGGGCGACGCTTACCGTGCCGGTGATGTCGCCACCACCGCGGTGGGCTCTTACCCCACCGTTTCACCCTTACCTGAGCCAAGGTGCGAATGAGAATTCTGTCGCCTTGGCCATCGGCGGTCTGTTCTCTGTGGTGCTGGTGTCGGATCGCTCCGCCTGGGAATTACCCAGCGCCCTACCCATGAAGTCCGGACTTTCCTCTCGTAGCGTCTCCACCACGAGCGATCACCCAGTCTTCTCCCTCGCGCCAGAGCACTATAGTGCTGCATGTGGTGCGCTTTCAAGGGCGCTCTGCACAAGTTTCGACCTACTGCACTCCCGGCAAGAATGCCTCTGAAACCGGCTGCCTGGCCTGGTAAATTGCCATGGCCTCCGGCATCCATTTTTTCAGCTGGTCGATGCGGGTCTCATGGCTTGGGTGCGTGGACATAAATTCTGACGGCCCTCCGCCACCGGACGCTTGCCCCATCCTCTCCCACAGAGCTACCGACTCGCGCGGGTCATAGCCGGCATCCGCCGCGAGTAAGATGCCAATATAGTCTGCTTCCGATTCATGCTTTCGACTGAAAGGGAGCAACACGCCCACCTGCGCGCCGACACCCAACGCCGCCATCGTCGCCTGCCCCAACATCCCTCCCCCACCTGCCGCCCCGGCTGCTGCACCAAGTATCTGGAGCCCGAAATTCGTGGCCTGGCCTTGACTCATCCGTTCGGCACCATGCCGGGCCAAGGCATGGACAACTTCATGCCCCATAACCGCGGCAAGCCCTGCTTCTGTCTGGGCCATAGGGAAGATACCGGTATACACCGCCATCTTGCCGCCAGGCAGCGCAAAGGCATTCGCCGTCTTATCATCCTTGATGACCGTCACTTCCCACTGAAACTTCAGCGCCGTCTCGGCATACTTCGACCGTTTCGCGGCTTCGACGATGCGAGCCACAACTCTCTTGACTGGCTCGATCTCGCGAGGATCTTGAGACGGGCGCATTTTGGGATCGCTCTTGACTTGATCATAGGCCTGCGCGCCCATTTTCATTTCATCCGACACCGATGTCATGAGCAGCTGTGACCGCCCCGTGTAAGGATTGGTTTGGCACCCTACCAGCGAGAGGAGCGTCAGACTCATCACGACAAAGAATGCCGAACGCGAACGCTGTTTCACAATACGCATTGAACGACCTCCTCTTCTCCAGTCGATTGTATCGACTCCAAGGAAATTGACCACTCTAGATTGGTCTGTTAGATTACCGCGCCGCTCTGACCTTTTCTACTAGCAGGCTGTTGATAAAGTCCGCCAACGGTGTTCTCGCATCGCTCAGAGGTTCAACGCAGAGACAAACCTCCTCGGAGATCGGAAACACGTGAAGGGGGCTTCCGTTTGCCAAGAACTATTGAGAAGGGCAAACGGTTACACGAAGTGCGGTCCGTACCTCCTCACCTCTTCGCTCGCTGCGGCCCTGCATGGGAGAAGGCGCGTCTCGGCGCGCAGGGTTGGACGGGTGAGATGTCGGGCCTTTCCGAACAGCCTGCGTGGCATTAAAACCGCGTCTGCTCAGACGCGGCTTCGTGTGACGTCGTCATGCAAATTTGTCAACAAACCGCTAGGCCATAACCCGTGACCGACAAGACCCCGCACACCTTCATCGAACGCATCGGCATCGATGAATCCGGCAAGGGAGACTATTTCGGCCCTCTGGTCATCGCCGCCGTCTTCGTCGACGCCACCACACAGAGCGAACTGACCCTCATGCAGGTCCGGGATAGCAAGAAAATATCAGACGGACGTATTCTCGATATGGCGCCTGATATCCGGACAATTTGTCCTCATAGCATTATTGCAATCGGGCCACAACGATACAACGAACTCTATGCAAAGATCCGGAACTTGAATCGCCTCCTGGCATGGGGACATGCGAAGGCCTTAGAGACGTTACTGGAAAAGGTTTCGTGCGGGCGAGCGATCGCGGATCAGTTTGGCAACGAGCGATTGATTCTCAACGCCTTACAGGAAAAGGGGCGCACGATCACATTAGAACAACGCCATAAGGCCGAGTCCGATTTGGCAGTGGCTGCCGCCTCCATCGTCGCCCGTGCAGAATTCCTCCTGCGATTACAACGCCTCTCCGACGAGCTCGGCACGACGTTGCCCAAAGGGGCATCCCCCACCGTCGAACTGGCCGGACGCATGATCGTCAAAAAGCATGGAGAGGAGCGGCTGGAATCGGTTGCCAAACTGCACTTTAAAACGACCCAGGCTGTGTTGAGAAAAATCGATTAAACCGACTCACCGATCTCAAGGACGGACGTCTTTTCGAGATCGGAACCTGGTATAGACTCGACAGGAATCGTCCCACTCCAGTAGAGCATCCGACGGCAGTAGGGGCAGGTGTGGAGATCTTCAGACCGTTTGACTTGTGAAATCAGTTGTGGTGGAAGCTGCAAACGGCATCCGGAACAGTTCCCCTCCTTGATTTCAGCGAGCGCATGATCCTTGCGCGACGCTTTGATGGAGTTATAGCGATTGAGAAGCCCTTTCTCAACATGAGCCGAACGGGCTTGCTGCTGCGATTCGAAATCCGCCAATTCCGTTGAGAGCCTGCGTTCCAGCTCATCAAGCGCCTGTTTTTCCTGTGCGAATGATTTCTCGATGGCACTGAGCTTCTCTTGCGCGTCTTTCGCCGCCTGTTGCAGCTGTTCAACCTTCTCCATGCACAACAAGATCTTTTCTTCGATATCCCCCTTTTTCTTGTTGGCCACCTCGATCTCGAACAGATGAGCCTGGTATTCCTTATTGGACTTTAACTCGGACAGCCGCGACTTCATTTTCTCAGTGTGCGCTTCATGCGATTCGAGATCCTGTTCGTACGACCGCCGCTCTTTGACAAGTGTCTCCACAGACCCACTGGTCTGCTGATGAAGCTGCCGCGCTTCTCGAAGCGGGGTGTCAATCACTTGGAGTCGTTCGGGAATTTTCCGGCGCTGTTCCTTGATTTCCGCAATGCGGAGATCTAATTTCTGCAGATCGATAAGAGGAGAAAGATTCTGGCTCAATGCACTCCTAACTGCTGTTGGTCCGAACAACGATCTCGACCGATGAGTTCCCCAGCTACACTGGTGGGCCCACTAGGACTTGAACCTAGGACCAGCTGATTATGAGTCAGCCGCTCTAACCACCTGAGCTATGGGCCCGATCAGGCGGTGACTCTCCCGTACCTGCCCCGCAGACCGGCACAACCGATTTTAGGCTGTCCAGGAAAGGGAGTCAAATTCCGAGGGAATATTTCATCGCTCATCACAGACCTTCCACAAAGCTGCGCAGCTTCTTGCTCCGGCTCGGATGACGCAGCTTACGTAAGGCCTTCGCTTCAATCTGCCGAATACGTTCACGGGTTACTTCGAAATCCTGACCGACTTCTTCGAGAGTATGGTCGGTGGCCTCGCCGATACCGAACCGTTTCCGCAACACTTTTTCCTCCCGCGGAGTGAGCGTCTCCAGTGCGCTATTGATCTGGCGCTGGAGATCGTAGCGAATCGCAGCCTCCAGAGGAGACACCGCCTTCTTGTCCTCGATAAAGTCGCCTAAATGGCTGTCTTCTTCTTCACCGATCGGGGTCTCCAGAGAAATCGGTTCGCGCGCGATCTTTAAAATCTTCCGTACTTTGTCGAGCGGCAAATCCATGCGCTCGGCAATTTCTTCCGGGGTCGGTTCTCGCCCCAGTTTCTGGACCAGATGGCGAGACGTTCGAATCAGCTTGTTGATCGTCTCGATCATATGTACGGGAATACGGATCGTCCTGGCTTGATCGGCAATCGCGCGAGTAATGGCCTGGCGGATCCACCAGGTGGCATAGGTACTGAACTTATAGCCGCGCTTGTACTCAAACTTGTCGACGGCCTTCATCAAGCCGATATTGCCTTCCTGGATCAAGTCGAGAAACTGAAGACCTCGGTTCGTATACTTCTTGGCAATGCTGACAACGAGACGCAGGTTTGCCTCGACTAGCTCGGCTTTCCCGCGCTTGACCTTGTCCTCCGCCACATCCAGATGCTTGACTGCATCTTTAATCTCTTCCGCAGAGGCGAGGGCCTCTTCGGTCTCGAGTGTTCGAATCCGGCCCTTCGCCGCCTGATACACTTTTTTTATTTCGTTGAGCGCCTCCTCTGAGCAGCTCGTCCTGCGTTTGACGGCGAGAAAGTCTTTCCGTTCGCGACAGAGTCTCTTCAGCGCCTCAGCCCCGGCCTCACCGCTGATCCCAAGCCGCCGCTGGCAACTGACAATCTCCCGTTCCGACGTTCGGATCTGAATCGCCAATTCCCGAACACGCTGCACCATCCGATCTTTCAGCACCCCGTGCAGGTTGACGGACTCCATCTTCTCGACGACCTGATCCCGAATCGTATCGATCTGCTTCTTAATCTTCTTCTGTTTCGCAGGATCGCTATTGGCATGCCGGGCCACTTCGTAGAGGCTCTTGAGCGACGTCGAGATTTTCCGGACGGAACTCAACCCTTCCAGCGTCTTCACCCGAAGCTCTTCATAGTCCCGCTGGATTTGTTCTTCCTCGAATTCCTCCTCGGTCTCGACGATCGGGACAATCTCACGCACGTCGATGGTCCCATTCTTGAGCTGATCGTACAGTGCGAGGACAAACTCAATCGTCATCGGCATCCCATAGATGACCGAGGCGATGTCCTTCTTTCCCTCTTCAATGCGCTTTGCGATCTCAATTTCCCCTTCACGACTCAACAACGCCACACTGCCCATCTCCTTGAGATAGAGTCGTACCGGGTCGTCGGTCCGGCTGAGTGCGCCGGGAGTGAGATCGATCTCCTTCTCCTCTTTTTCTTCCTTCTCATTCTCCTCCCCGGATCCGGCGCCGGATCCGGCTTCGATCTCGGCATCCTCGGCGTCCTCACTTGGATCTTCACTGTCACGGGCTTTCCTAATCCGTTCCCCCTCAGGCGCATCGACGATCTCGATGTCCATTTCACCGAACATCGTCATGATGCTGCCGAACTGTTCGGAGGACACCACTTCCGCTGGCAACGTGCTATTCAGCTCGTCATACGTCAAAAAGCCCTTCTCTTTTCCCATCGAGATCAGCTTCTTCACTTCGCCGAGCAACTCTGGTTTCGCCATGACTACTCCTTCACTAAGGACAACATTCCGGCAGAGGACTGGCCGGCCTTGTGCATTCGCAATTCATTAACTCGTCCGTTTAACATCCGCGCATCCTCCACACGGCCTTCCCGTTCGGCGGCCCTGAGTTGCACGATCAAATCTCGCATGCCGGCCTCGGCCCGCTTCCGATCCAACGTCTCTAAGCAGCCCTCAATGTGAGCCTTCACGTCGTCGAAATGGTCTTCCCTCATGGATAACTCAGTTGCCAGCGACCCACAATCTGGGTGATCCACCACCGCGTCCAGCAACAACCTGAGCCCGACTCGTCCGTCTCGATCAAGGTGGTTCAGCGCCGCCTCGACGAGGGACCGACAGGCCGGAACCGAAAAGGCTTCGGGCTTCAGTCGTTGCACATCGGCAGAAGTCAAATGTCCGTGCAGCAGTAGATACGCCAGATCCCGCTCCTCGCTCGCACCTTTGAACGTCGCTGGCGTGGGAACGGCTGATCGAGCGACCGTCGGACGAGTTCGCTCCGACTGCTCCAATGCCGGATACCGTTCAATCAACCGTTGTTGGCTGATCCCCAATCGTTCTGCAACGACACGAATTCGTTCTTCTCGTTCGATTGGATGTTCGCTTTTTTGCAGAATCCGCAACACATCATCCACGCTGCGGATACGCCCTTCAATCGTACTGGACTCTGCGGTGCTTAGCCGATGCTCGAGGGCAAAATCCAAGAGGCTCGGAGCCTGTTCTTCTAACCAGGCAAAGGCATCCGGTCCTTCTTTTCGCACATACGTATCGGGGTCTTCTCCAGTCGGTAACGTCACAACTTTCACACCGATCCCGCTGTTCACAAACAGATCGAGCCCTCGCAATGCAGCACGAACCCCAGCCTGATCCGGATCGAACAGCAACACGACCTTTGAGGCAAACCGTCTCAGCACCTGAATATGCTCTTCCGTCAGAGCAGTCCCCAGCGTTGCAACCGTATGAGTCAGTCCGGCTTGATGAAGCGCAACCACATCAAAATACCCTTCCACCACAATCGCGGTCTTCAGCCGAGCCACCGCTTCCCGTGCAAGATCCAACGCGTACAGCGTCTGCCCCTTCTTGAATAAGGGAGTATCGGGCGAATTCAGGTACTTCGGAATCCCCTCGCCAAGGATACGCCCTCCAAACCCGACGACCCGCTTGCGCAAGTCCGTGATAGGAAACATCACACGGGAACGAAAACGATCATAGGCCCCGGCGGCATGTTCGCGAGCTATCGTCAATCCAGCAGAGGCCAAGTCGTTCTGTGCAAAGCCCTGCTTGCTCAGCCCCTTGATGAGGCCGTCCCACTCAGCCGGGGCGCAGCCAATTTCAAATCGCTCGATCGTTTCAGCTCGTATGCCCCGGCCAGCCAAGTAGCCTCGTGCCGTCGCGCCGGTCACGTCATCCCGCAAATTCTGTTGGAACCATGCCGTGACCGCCCGATTAAGCGGTTCAAGGCGATTCGCCTGCGCAGCCTGAGGTCCCGCGCTTGGCCCACTGTCCGGCACATCAATCCCAAGCTTCTGCCCGAGATCACGAACCGTTTCAGGAAAGTTCGCGCCGGTAATCCGCATCAGAAACGTAAACACATCGCCGCCCGCGCCGCATCCGAAGCAATGGAAAATCTGGCGGGAAGGACTCACCGTAAAAGAAGGTGATTTTTCCTGATGGAACGGACAGAGCCCCTTCAGACTCTGTCCAGCCCGAGTCAGGCTCACGTGATGTCCAACGACCTCAACGATATCGACCCGATCTCTGACTTGATTGATCACATTTTCAGAAATCAGACCTCGGCCCACGGGAGTCGCGGCTCCTATTTCCCCACCTGATTCCGGTGAGAATACTATTTGTAAAAGGGTCGTAAAATAGACCGGTCAGGGTAACAGACGGGAAAGAAATCTGTCAACGTGGTAACAAGCCGCTAGCCAGTTTCAGAAAACGATGGCGGGCTACCAGAAATCCTCTGGTCCACATGTCTGGGACAACGAGACACAACCTCGCAGGGTGCTCAAAAAGTTCGTCCAGCAAAGCCGCAGCGAGTTTAGGCCCGAATCGTACCCTCTCGGGTAAGTTGAGGGTCTGAACGATGCGAGAACCCCGCTGGCGGACTTTTTCAGCATCCTGCTAACCGGGAGGCCAAGCCATGTGTCGTCCGCCCAAGACATGGAGATGCAGGTGAAACACAGTCTGGCCGCCATGCCTACCGGTATTGATGACGAAACGATACCCGGTATCGGCAATTCCTTTCAGTTTCGCAATTTGGTTACCGGCCAGCATCAACCGTCCGAGCAGCCCGACATCCGAATCTTCTAGCTCGGCAATCGACGTCACATGTTTCCGAGGGATGACGAGGGTATGAGTCGGAGCCTGAGGATTGATATCGTCGAACGCAACGACCAGATCGTCTTCATAGACCAGCGTGGCTGGAATGGTCCTCGCCACGATCTTGCAAAAGAGGCATTCACTCATGAGGTGGGTCCTTTTCTCAATCCAGACTTGCCGAACCTAGCTGCCAGCTCCTGATAGATCTCTTGCGGCGTGATGTTGTGGTATCCCAACGCCACCACGGTATGGAACAACAAATCCGCCGTTTCATACACAATCTCGTCCTTCTTCCCACCCTTCCCGGCAATTGCGACCTCTCCGGCTTCTTCCACCACTTTCTTGAGAATTCGATCAACCCCGCCTTCTAAAAGTTTGGAGGTATAGGACTCGCTCGACGGCTGACGCTTCCGCTCCTGGATCATCTGATAGAGCCGTTCGAGAATCCCCCCCCAGGACTCGGACGTCGTCGTCTCAGGCGAGTCCAAACGAGAAAAGAAGCAGGCTCGCTCTCCCGTGTGACACGTCGGGCCGACCGGTTCAACCTTCACAAGAAGGGCATCGCCGTCACAGTCGAGAAACAGGTCTTTAAGTTGCAGCTTGTGGCCGGAGGTCTCACCCTTTTCCCATAACGTCTGGCGCGACCGGCTCCAGAAATGCACCGACTTCGTCTCAATGGTCTTTTGCAGTGCCTCCTGGTTCATAAAGGCCACCATCAGCACCGTACCATCCCGCCAATCCTGCACGACCACTGGAATCAGCCCTTGCGCATCAAATGTCAATCGCCCGACATCCATTATCGAACCGCCAATCCCTTCTGACGAAGATAGGTTTTCGCCTCCTGAATCGTGTGAGTCCGGAAATGAAAAATGGACGCGGCGAGTACCGCATCGGCCTTGCCCCTGACAAATCCGTCATAGAGATGCGCCAAACTTCCCACGCCGCCCGACGCAATCACCGGAATCGATACAGCCTCTGACACCGCCGCCGTCAACGCGAGGTCATAACCCTGCTGTTGCCCATCTTGATCCATGCTCGTGAGCAAAATCTCACCTGCCCCATACCGAGCCATCGTCTTGGCCCATTCAACGACGTCGAGACCTGTGGACTGACGTCCGCCGTGCGTGAACACGTCCCACCCTGTTGCCGGCTCGGGGCGATGCTTGGCGTCGATCGCCACGACGATACATTGTGTCCCGAATCGTTCGGCCGCTTCTTTCACAAATTCAGGCCGTTGGACCGCAGCTGTATTGATACTCACCTTGTCCGCGCCCGCGCTCAACAGCGCCCGAATGTCGTCAATTGTTCTCACCCCACCCCCCACAGTCAGCGGCATGAACACCCGTGCCGCCGTCTGCTCGACCACGTCGATGATAGTCTTGCGATTCTCATGCGAGGCGGTGATATCGAGAAAACAGAGTTCATCGGCCCCTTCACGATCGTACACGGTGGCCACTTCGACTGGATCTCCCGCATCGCGCAAGTTCACAAAGCTCACGCCTTTGACGACACGGCCGTCCTTGACGTCGAGGCAGGGAATAATGCGTTTGGTCAACATCGCAGCGCGTGAAACGTGAAATGTGAAACGTGAAACGAATATGTCAGCAAAGAATTTCTCACATCTGTCCCTTTTCAGTACCGGAGAGCATCAAGAGCTGTCCGATAATCGAGTTTGCCGTCGTAGAGGGCCTTCCCCACAATCGCACCTTCAATCCTTGGGCCGAGCGCCTGCACGGCTCGAAGATCCTCAACCCGCGAAATCCCCCCGGAGGCGATCACGGGAAAGGACGACAACTCCACCACTTCCTGCAACGCCGCCAGATTCGGTCCTCCCAACATACCATCGCGGGCAATATCGGTATAAATCACGGCGCCCAAGGAATGGTCAGTTAATTCCTTGAGCAGATCTGTCGCCTTGGTCTCCGATACCGATGTCCACCCCTTGACCGCCACCTTCCCATCACGAGCATCCAGCCCCAACAGAATCTGACGAGGAAACTCCCGGCAGGCCTTCTCCAAAAAAGATCGATCGGTTAATGCCGCAGTACCGAGCACCACCCTGGCCACACCCGCCCCAAGATAGCGACGCACCGTCTCAATCGAGCGAATCCCTCCCCCGACTTGCACCGCCACACGTACGGCGCGAATGATCGCTTCGATCTGAGGAAGATTGCGCGGCTCTCCGTCCACGGCTCCATTGAGATCCACCACATGAATCAGTGTCGCACCGCCCTGTTGCCATTGCCTCGCGACAGCCGGAACGTCGTCGGAATAGACCGTTTCAGCCGCCATGTCACCCTGACGCAACCGCACACAGCGGCCATCTTTCAGGTCAATCGCAGGAATAACGAGCATGCAAAGAACCGCGTCCTCTCAATGTTCTACTGCCGTTCCAAACGGAAACTCGTTGAGCAGATGCTCGACTCCATACGCCGCCAGCTCTTCCGCCGTAACAAACACTCCACGCCGCTGAATGAACCCCATCAAGTCTTCCGTCATTGGCCGCTGCTTTTCGTAGTAATTCCCTTCCCAGAGAACTTGCCCGTCAGCCGCGACCACCTTGGCCTCAAACCCCACCGTCGCCGGTGGGCTGGCGCCGAAGCGACCACCCACTCGTTCCCGATACACCCGCACTTGCCCAATCAGCGAGGCATCCGCCTTCAGCTGTTTCGCCACCGTCACCGCCTGTGATTGACCGGGAGAAGGTTGCAGCGCCGCTTGAGACGTCAGCACTCTAGTCGCCTCCCCCGGCGACAGCACGGTCATACCCTGCCGTGTCTTCAACCTGTTCCAGAGCAATTGCGTGACGATATCCCCAGCGCCAGCCGGCACGGTGACTGTTTGCCTGAGAGGCTGTTCGATATTCGGCGGTACCGCCATCGCCATATCGGACCTGCGAACCTCCGGCGGCACCGAGAAATGCTGATCGGAGACATCCCTGACTTGTGGCGTCGCGAGTGTTGTGAACGGGACCAACGCGATGGTTCGAATCTGATAGCGTGATAATTCCGCAGACGCCTTCGTGGTCACTTTCGACCCGCTACAGCCGACAACCAACAGCACAGCCAATCCCATCAAGGCCATCGACCGACTCGTATTACTCATCGTGCTCATTTCCAGGATCCAAAGTTTTTGATCAACCGCAACCCCACGGCTTGGCTCTTTTCAGGATGGAACTGACAAGCCAGGACATTATCTCTCCAGATACTTGACACAAACGGGAGTCCATATGTGGTTAACGTCGCGACAATCTTCCTGTCGACCGGCTCAACATAATACGAATGCACAAAATACCAATGGTCTCCATCCGCAATCCCCTCGAACAAGGGACAGGCCCGCTGAATGGCAACCTGATTCCAACCCATGTGAGGAACTTTCAGCGCGGGATCAATCCCAAACCGCCTGACCCTGCCCGGAATGATGCCGAGTCCTTTGTGAGTGCCAAACTCTTCGCTCTCCGTGAACAACAGTTGGAGCCCTAAACAGATTCCCAGAAATGGCTTTCCCGATTGAATCGCGGTACGAATCGGCTCCTCTAACCCATACCGCTCGATGTTGGCCATGCAATCGCCAAAGGCTCCCACCCCAGGCAGCACCACATGACTCGCATTGCCGATCACGTGCGAATCCCGCGTGACCACCGCCTGATGCCCCACCGCCTCGAAAGCTTTGGAGACACTGCGAAGATTGCCCATGCCGTAGTCGATGATCGCAATCATAACCCCTTCCTAGCAGGATGCTGAAAAAACCCGTCAGCTTCGTTCTCGGCTCATCGAAATCCTCAGCGTACCGAAGAGATTCTCGGAGATCGGAATCTCTGGAGGGGCTTTTCCATTTGCCAAGATCAACTGTACAGGCGAACAGTTCCACAAAGTGCGGTGGGTACCTCCTCCGGTTTCGACTCGCCTGCGGCCTTCCTGAACCGCCTTTTTGAGCATCCTGCGGGAGCACTCTTCTGTTATGGCACACGGACGGAGTATCGAAATACCATTCTGCTAAGTGGCGTACATCCACAGCCATCTGAAGGCGAGAGGAAAACCTCTTGTGGCACTCATACCTAGCCCGCATTATTCATGAGCACTTCTGCTGTAATCGCGCATTCGCTGCTGCGACGAGCCTTCGGCGGGCAGGCTCGCCACTCGCTCCCTCGACGTACTGTGCAAGTACGCCTCGGGGTCTCGCGGCTCCGCGTGCCCGTCTCACAACGCCACTGCGCGATTTCGCGACAAACCATCATGAATAGTGCGGGCTAGTGCGCCACGACACTTGGCCTTAACCTGGCCGTAAGGTCGTAACAATACCGCAACCAGCGCAGTCCTGCCACTATCATCTATCACGCGTTCAAACAGGACCCGATGACCATGAATCAACCGATCTCTGAACTGGCAGGCTGCAGAAACGCTCTTGTGGCAGAATACCCGATAGAGACACCAAGCCTGTCCCCACCGCTGAGTGAGTCAGAAGGGACCGGGGCCTTGTTGATGGTCTGAATGATTCACGAGAACAGGCGTGTGCCTGGGCAAAGAGGCTGTCTTGGCGGCCTCAGAGCAAGAGGGTGAAGTAGCCCCGCCGGGGTAGGATTGACGAGAAGAACGACTTGTTCAGGGCGCTGCTAAATGCCTGCGTACCATTCGTAACCTTGATCGTCCTCCCAATACCCGCCCTTTCCGCCGGCAGTGCCAGAGAGGGTCTCCACCAATTCGACCATGATCACATACTTGGCCTGCTTGTAGCCGAGCTGCTGTTCGAAGCGGAGTCGAATCGGGGCGCCATGGGGGATGTCTAACGGGGTCCCATTCAACTCGTACGCCAAGATCGTTTGCGGATGATAGCAATCGGCCAGGGCCATGCTCTCGTAGTATGGCACCCCGTCCTCATCGACATCGGCACAATGAAAGACCGCATATCGGGCGGTCGGCAACGGTTGAACCTCGCGCATGAGATCGCCGAGTGGGACCCCGGTCCACTTGCCGATCGCACTCCAGCCTTCGACACAGTCATGCCGGGTGATTTGTGTCCGCGATGGCAATTCTTTCAGCGCCGCGAGCGACCAACTCATCGGGGTCTGAACCAATCCACCAACCTCCACCGTCCATTCTGAAAAATTCTTCGCCACATGTTCAGCATAGTCTTCTGTGCCCGGATCGGTATTGCCGTTTGATGGAAACACCTTCGAGATGTCGGCGTCCCCATATTCTTTGGCAAGAGCATTCGTGGGCGTGACCGCTCGTTGCACTCGTTCAGTCAGCTTCTCCGCCTTGCTTAAGATCGAAGGGAGCCAACTGCTCTGCGACAGATTATCGCAGCCGGCGAGGGCCACAAGACTTGCCGCGCCCAACGTCCCTTTCAAAAACTGTCTACGTTCCATCGCTCGTTCATGTGAATCCATGATGCCTCCATTTCAGTGGCTTGACCGAATGTCCAAAAAAGAAAATTGAAAGGATGACAACTTGAGTCGCAAGACGTTCAAAGAAGTCGTCCAGCAAGGCCGCAGGTGAATCGAAACCGGAGGCGTACCCCCGGGGGCGCACGGTGCGACGAATAAGGAGCACCAAGTCTGTGCGCGCCGCCGAGTGGTGAGGCGGCCGGGTCCCCGTTGAGGATCTGAACGATGCGAGAACGAAGCTGGCGGCTCCTTTCAACGTCCTGCCTCATGCTTCACGACAAACCATCCGGTCACCATCGACCGGATGTTGTTGAAGAATCCGGTCAGGATCACTTCCAACACATGAATCACAATAAACCCGACGAAGGTAAAACAGGCGATAAAGTGAATCGTCCGCGCCGCCTGCCGCCCACCGAAGATCGTGAGCAGCCAGGGGAACGCCGTATCGATCGTCGGCGACATCGTGAGGCCAGTCAAAACGATCACGGGCGCCACAATAAATAGAATGACTATATAGGCGAACTTCTGCAGCACGTTGTACCGCTTGGCCTCCTCCCCTTTGGGGTGCCGGAAGACAATGTGATCCTTGACGGTCTTGCCGATGCCACGCAGGTCCTTGCCTGTCGGAGCCAAGTCGCGCGTGACATGTCGGCTCAACCACGCATAGGCCATAAAGAACAGGCCGTTGATGACAAGGAGCCACGCGAAAAACAGGTGCCACTGCCGGCCCATCGCCAGAACTTTAGCGCTCGGAATGGTCGCCCAAGCAGGGAAGGCCCGGCGCTTGCCGTCCGAATAGCCGAGCACTCCTGTCGTGTCGAACTTATAGCCAAGAATAGTGGTGATGCCGCGCATCTCGCCGCTTTCGGTCTTCATGGGGCGGATCGAGAGCAACGGCTGGTCTCGATCGGAACGATCACCCCAATAGAGGGCGGGATGCGCGTTGAAGATTTGGAGTCCACTCATAATCAGGATGATGAGAATCGGGACGTTGAGCCAATGGCTGATTCGTACCGGTAGTCGATGGCGGTAGACCCTCTCAAGCATCGGAGTTGAAGCAGGTCGTGCGGCTGAGGCGGCATCCTGACTTGGAGCCAAACCAGCAAGAACTGAGGGCTCCTTGAGCGGATACGGTTCAGACCTCATCGCGAGTTCCGAGACCGGCTTGTTCTCCCTACCTTTCCTGACTCCAATTCCTTCATGAGTAAGTGAGGCCATAATCCTGTCTCCTCTGGCTTGAAATTACCTGCCTGCTGTTTAGTCGACACCCAGTCTCGATTCTTACAACTGTTGGAGAGCAGACACAGAACAGCCTGCGGTCGGTGTGAACCGAGCGCAGGCTGTGAGGATCGATGACGGAAGATCAGATGAAGCCTACTTCCCCATGGCTCCCTTCATCTCACCTTTCATCTCGTCTTTCATTCCCTTCATGTCGCCCTTCATCTCATCGTGTTTGGCTTTCATCTTGTCCTTCATCTCACCTTTCATATCGCCCTTCATCCCCTTCATGTCATCTTTCATGCCCTTCATGTCACCCTTCATCTCATCCTTCATTTTCCCCATATCCTCGGCAAATGAAAGGGAACTGAACCCGACCAGACACATGACTGCGATGACTGACAGCATAATCTTCTTCATAGGAAACCTCCTTGTGAACAGTGAAGAAATGGACACCGGGAAAATACCCGGCGCCCCCTGACGAACGAAGTCAACCAAGCTACTCATGTACCTTAGAGAGCTTCCTGATCTCCGGCCAGTTTGCGTTTGCCTTACTGATATAGCCGGGGATATCCAACACCCATTGGGAACGGACTGTCTCACTATAGTTCAGGTAGAGCTTATCGCCGACCACGGTAAATGCGTCTGGATCGATGACAGCCTTGTACCCCTTGGCCATGCCGAAAGCGCAATAGCCTCCGTACTGTGGGGCAAACTTGTCCGGGTTGGCTGTAAACGCGTCACGATTGGCTGCCGTAGAGAAGTAAAAGACCGAGCCTTGGTACTCTGCATGGAACTCCGGCAAGCCCGTCACCGGCTTCATCTCAACGAAATAGGCGACTGGGTCGTAGCCGCTAATCGCCACACCGTCGCGTTCGAAGTACTCGCCAGCAAAGGCCGGTGTAGCAAAGACTACCGCCAGCAGAAGTGTCAGAAACCGATGGCTCACGAGTTTCTTCATTGCAACACCTGATAAAGGATGCATAACAATCAGTCGGACAAGAAGGTTGAATCTTACATAAAGAAGCAGGTCCTCGTTTCCCGGCAAGCAGCGGTCAGGCGCACCCACGCCCATCGTTTTCTTTCATGATGTTCAAAGCGATCTTCCGGCAAGGCCGCCGCAAGCGAAGAGGCGAGGCGTACGCGTCGGTACCTTGAGCTTCTGAGCGATGCGAGAACGCAGCGGGAAGCTGTTTTCAACATCCTGTTCATTCGTACGCGACGTTCACATAGACCTTAATCGCCAACACGCGGCGATGGGACTGCTTCGATCACTTACCTGGCAGCCACCGGTCAAGGAAGTCGCGCATGAACATTGCAATTTCATCGCCCATATCCTCCAGCGCAAAGTGACCACTGTCGAGAAGGTACAACTTAGCGTTGGGAAGATCGTGCAGGTACGCATACGCGCCATCAGCTGGGAATATCTCATCATTCTGTCCCCACACGATGAGAGTCGGCGGCCGCCGTGTACGAAAGAACTGCTGGAATTGCGGGTACAGCGCAACGTTCGAACCATAGTCCTTGAACAAGTCGAGCATGATCTCATCGATGCCAGGCCTGCCGAGCAGCGCTTGATCATGGAGCCAGGTGTCAGGGGAGATGCGTGACACATCACGGACACCCTTGACGTACTGGGATTTCGTGGCTTCAGGAGTAAGCCCTACGCGTAGGGCCTCGCGATGCTGCTGCGAGCCGTCGGCCCAGTAGGCCTTAATCGGATTCCAGAAGTCCTTCAGCCCGTCCTCGTAGGCGTTGCCATTCTGTATCACCAGGGCAGTAACTCTCTCTGGATGCTTGAGCGCCAATCGGTAACCGACCGGCGCGCCGTAATCCTGCACGTACAAGCTATAGTTTTTCAGCCCAATTGTGTTCGTGAATTTGTCAATGACTCCCGCCAGGTTATCGAATGTATAATTGAACTCATTCACCGATGGCGCTGAACTCTGCCCGAAGCCCGGATAATCCGGTGCAACCAGATGGAATCGATCCGCCAGCGCCGGGATCAGGTTGCGGAACATGTGTGACGACGTGGGAAAGCCGTGCAGCAGTAAGATCGTTGGCTTCGACGGATCGCCCGCTTCGCGGTAGAAGATGTCGAGACCGTCAATATTGATCGTGTTGTAGGTTACTTGAGTTGTGCGTTGATCAGGACTGACGCGGTTGGCGGTGGGCTTCTGGGCTTGCCCATCAATGGGAAAGAACCAAAACGCTAATGAAAGCAGCACGATCAACCACAATTGTGAAGATTTTTTGTGTATGTTCATTTCTGCTCTCCTTTCATGTCATCGTTGCGCTACTGTTTTCGAAGCACCGGATATCCGAACGAGTATATCCACTTGTCGGCGTCAACAGCATTGCGCGGGGCGAGTTCCCTCGCAGGCATATGACAGGGGATACAATCTGTCTTGTAGTTTTTTGAGGCGGTGTGTGTGAGATCGTCGGCATTAAACAGCGACCACGCCCAGCCATCGCCCCACAGGCTGGATTCCTTGTACCGACCCTTGGTGTCCCTGATCAATACGAACCATCCTTTGATTGTCGTCCCATGACCGACTGCAGGCCCTGTGGTCATCGCCATGGTTTCGGCATTGAGGAGTTCCTTGACCAGCACCGCGCCGTCCGGAAACCGACGATGCGTACGATAGTAGGCAATGGTTTCCGGTTGGGTGTAGACGACATGGTACTCGTGCACACCGGGGCCCATCTTCTCGAGCTGCTCTCCCGTGTGTGCGTGCGCCCATGTGCCAAGCGTGGGCCATTCGGTGTAGCCCTCAGGAACCCTGATGGCGCCGGTGTTTACGTCGACATTGGGCGCAAAGGGTTTCTCCTCCCTGGCCATCACTCCTCCTGCCAGGCCCAACGCGGCCAGTATTAAAACAAATGCTGTGAGCGTTCCGTGTTTCATCTGTGTTTCCTTGCCTCCCATATTGCGGTCAGGAAAATACGGCCCGCCGCTGCGGAGCGGCGGGCTTCCCCGTCATTCTTTATAGATCAGACGGCGCCTTCTCCTTGATCTCGATCCAATTTACATCGGCCTTCTTGATGTAGTTGGGGATGTCCTTACCCCATTTCTGCTGAATGCCCTTGTCCAGGTTCAGATAGAGCTTGCCCTGGACGATCTTCCACACCTCAGGGTCTGCAACGAACTTTTTACCCACTGCCACGCCGTAAGCACAGTAGCCGCCGTAGGCTGGAAGATATTTCTGTGGGTTAGCCTCGAACATCTTTCGGTGTTCGGCATTGGCGAAGACGTAAGTCACACCGTCAACGACGGTGACGTGATAGCCGCTCCCTCGCTCCGGCTTGCCCTCGGTGAAATACGCCACCGGGTCATATCCGCTAATGCCTGGCGTGCTGTGACTGAACTCTTCTACAAAGGCGGATGCTGAGACAACGCTCGCGACCAAGACCATGATGGCCAGAAGGAATCTAGTTGCAATGTTCATGACATGCTCCCTTATCGATGTGATGGCACCTATCTGCATCCCCTGTCGCACGGCCTACCGGACCTCTGCACGCCTCCCTTCTTCACGGCACTCTGACGTTGATGGCCAAGGCAGTAACTTGCTGCTGTGAAGTCGGTTCTGGACCCCGAACCTTACAGTCCGTGGAGCCTCATCGTGACTCCTCAGATAGGGCTGTGAGACTTCTCGAACAGCCGAGCCGCGTGAAGGTGCGCCATCATCTACAATCGTGCAGAAAAGAAGAGACATCCCTAGGCATTGACGAAGAAGCTGCGTTCTCGCCCGATGCAGGCAGTACTCCAAGTGAGGGGACACCCTTGGTGTCTCTCCCTCCGCGGCTTTCTTACGCGACCCTCTTCCGACCCTCCAGCGTGCGCTCCACAGCGGCACGCACTCGCTCTCGAGCCCGGTGGAGCCGGACGTACAAATTGGTTTCGGTAATCTTCAACAGCTCGCAGACTTCCTTGACCTCAACACCTTCTACACCGCGGAGAATCAACACGTCTTTCAAGGTCGTCGGCAGGGCATCGACCGCATGCTGCATCGCCTGGACCGCCTGCCGGCTCGCCAGCAATTTCTCCGGGGTCTGATCGTCCCACGGTTGCGGCGGAAAGGCCCAATGCCCCGCCCATTCGCCGCTCTGATGGAAGCGGGACGGATCGATTGCTTCGTCGTTGTCGTCATCGTAAGACTCAAAGGCCGAGAAGGTCGTATGCCGTTTCTCGCGCACACCGCGATCCTTGGCCTTATGGATGAGAATCCCGCAGACCCAGGTGCGAAGGGACGACCGGCCTTCGAACCGATTCAGGCTTTCGATCACTGCCATCCAGGTGTCCTGCACGACCTCTTCAGCCACTTCCCGATCAGCCACATAGCCCATAGTCATTCGAACGAGCGTGCTGTGGTGCTGATTCACCAGTTCATCGAAGGCCCCTTCGTCACCGCGCCTCAGCCTCGAAAGGAGTGTGTCCTCGGCCCTCGTGGGACCGGGAGACTTGAGCGCCGTCGAGCACCCACTGATCGATGGGCTGTGACCAATGGACTCCATATAGGTGCTGGCGTCTGCGTTCATGACCGGCCTCCAATTCGTAGCAACTCCGTGACAAAGACTGGAGCGCTCATAAGGGTGACTTGTGATTGGGGGAAGTTATTCAGGACCTCCACCCCTTTGGCATCGATGAAGTCGACATGGGAACAATCCAGATGCACAGCTTTCTCCTGTCGAAGATACGACCGACATTCACCATCCAGGAGAGCGGCCCACTGATCCGTGATTTTTCCTTCGAGCTTGATAAGCACGTCGCGTCTGCTTTCTTGAACTTTTGTAATCTTGAGCATCATCTCTATCGCTCCCTTGTGTTCATCTGATGACCGGGTATTCAGCAACAGCGATGCCAGACTAATTGCGTGGCAGACAGAACAGCGTAAGTATTTGATGTGGAAAGATGAGGTGAGGAGTTTTCAAGATGGAGACGCAGGGAGCCAACAGGAATAAATTCCTAACATATTGGGAGCGTCCCAATTAGTTGGGAACTTTCGATAGGAAAAGAGCGAATGGCGTATGGCTGATAGCAGGGAGGAAGTAGAGAAGTGGGAATGCGCGGTGAGAACGCTCAGTGCATGTTACCTCTCACGTTTCACCCGCGTAATCCCGAGCTTCTTCATACGGGCTTCGAGTGTCGTGGCATTGAGGCCGAGGATTTTGGCTGCGCCTTTCTCGCCGCTGACGCGCCAGTTGGTCTGTTCCAGCACATCGACGATATGCTGGCGTTCCATCTCTTCCAAGGTTGGCGTCTTGCCCACGCCGGCCTTGCCGGGGGATTGCGAGAGCCAGTCGATTGGTTCCAGTTCAGGCCCCTCGCTCAAGATTATGGCACGTTCGATCACATGTTCCAGCTCGCGGATGTTCCCCGGCCATGGATAGCGCTGAAGCGCCGTCATCATCTGTTCCGGAATCCGATCGATCTTCTTCCCGAGGTTTGCCGCAAATTTACGCACGAAGTATTGCACCAGCAAGGGGATATCGTCCGCTCGCTCGCGCAACGCCGGGAGGTGGATCGGGAATACGTTCAGACGGTAATACAAATCAGGGCGATAGTGACCGGTCTTCGATTGTTGTTCGAGGTCCCGGTTTGTGGCAGCAATCACCCGCACGTTGACTTTGAACGTCTGCGTCCCGCCCACCCGCTCGAACTCCCCTTCTTGCAACACGCGCAGCAACTTGGATTGCAGATCGAGCGGCAGCTCCCCGATTTCGTCAAGAAAGATAGTTCCCTTGTCGGCCAGCTCAAAGCGGCCCATCTTTTTCGCAAGCGCACCGGTGAAGGCACCCTTTTCGTGACCGAACAGTTCGCTTTCGATCAAGCCGGCTGGAATGGCTGCGCAGTTGACTTTGACGAGGGGGCGATCCTTCCGCTGGCTCAGATTATGGATGGCGCGCGCAATCAGCTCCTTCCCTGTGCCGGTCTCGCCGGTAAGGAGCACGGTCGAGTCAGTCGGGGCTACCCGTTCGACGTTCTTGAGCACCTTTTTCAACGAGGTCGAACCACCGATCAACTCTTCGAAGTTGTGGGTGCCCTTGATTTCCTCTTGCAAATAGACGTTCTGGGCCTCAAGCCGAGCCTTCTCCTGCTCCATCAACACTTGCTCGGTAATGTCGAGGAACATCGTGCGCGTGTAGGTGCCGCCGGGATCGGGCCGCGACCACCACTTCATCCAGAGCGGTTTGCCGTTATCTTTGCGCCGCAGTTCCAGTACCACGCCGCTGGTGTCGATGCCCTTACCAACCGAGGCAAACGCCTCTTTCAGGCGCCGTTGTGCGTCGGGTGTATTGGGAACGAAATCCCTGCCGTAGAGGCCGTTAACCTGATCCGCCGTGATGCCCAAAGACTTCATTGCCGTGCGATTGACACGGATCAACTTGGAATCAAGCCCCTCGTAGACGTACGCGATCGGCGCTTCGTCGAACAGATCCTGGAGCCGCTCCTCGTTCTCCTTGAGCTGCACATCCATACGTTCCCGTTCCAGCTCGGCCCCAGCTCGGACTCCGAAGATCTTGAACACAGACAGCACGCGAGGATCGTCGTGCATCGGCTTGGTATCCATCACGGCGAGGTGCCCCATCACCGTGCCGGAACGGTCCGAGACGGGGATCGCCAAATAGCTCTCGACACCCAACTTGGCAAGATCCTCCCGATGTTCTGGAAACAAATCCTGTACCTTCTCGGGGAACAGGCACACTTCTCCTGCCAACACCCGTTCGCAGGGCGTGTGGGGCAAGTCGTATTCGAAGTTATCGAGAAACCCGTCGCCCTTCCAAAAGGCCAAGGTCCGTACGCGAGGGCGGTTGCCTTCGACGAGCTTGGAGACAAAGGCATACTTGGCCTGCAGGGCTTCGGCCAGACTCTTTACCAGGGAATTGAAAAATTCCGCGCCGGTCGTCGCAGCCGTCCCCTCATCGATCTTCCGTAACGTCAGATCGCTCTTGCGCAGGGCGCGTTCGAAACGCAGCCGTTCGAATTCCGCGGCGGCCCTCGTCGCAAAGATCCCGAGAATCGACGTCGCACGCAGGTGATCCGGCATCGGCTTGGAATCCATGATGGCCAGATGCCCCACAACCCTTTCAGTGGAGTCCACAATCGGGACGCCGCAGTAGCTTTCGACACCGATATCTTGAATCAGCTGGACGTGGGGATACAACGCGCGAAGCTCGTCTGGGTGATGGACGCATTTGCGCGTCAGGACGGTTTCACAGGGGCCGCGCAACGGAACGTCAAACTGCGGAAGCGCTTGGCCCTTGCCCCAGGCCGCTTTCGAGCGAAACTTGGTGCCGTCCTCGCTGAGTTCGGAAATATAGGCATAGTCCACACCAAGCGTGGTCGCCAGTTGCTGCACGAGCGAGGGGAAAAACTGTTCGCCGACTTTGGATTCGACGCCTTCGACAATCTCCTGGAGGACAGCGCCGGTCTTGGCCAGATCTCGCGTACGGGCTGCGACTTGCTGTTCCAACTGCTCGTGGGATTGCCGGAGTGCCTGCTCCGCCTGCTTCAGTTCCGTAATATCTCGACAGACCACCAGCAGCTTCTCAGGCTGGCGATCCTTGTCAAGGATGGCTGTGATGGAGACGTCCCACCACTTGGGGATCTTCGTGTGCGTTGTCGGGAAGTAGCCGGTAAACCGTCCCACCTGACCCTGCCGCGCCTGTTCGATCCCAGCCCTCGCGTGCTCCCGACCTTGCCCGTCCCAGAGCTCGACCCAGGGCGAGCCGACCAGCGGGCCGAAGTCGCAGATCTCCAGCGCGGTCACCCCATGGGCGTTCATGGAGAGAAGATTCCCTTTGAGATCGAGCACCGTGATGCAATCGTGGCTACTTTCGATGAGACGAGCGGCATACTCCTCGCTACGCCTGAGGGCTTCTTCGAGATTGGGAAAGGACATCGGCATCACCCTGTGACGGGGCTCGATGGGGAGGTGGAACACCGACGAAGTCTAGCACCAGGGAGGAAAAAGCTGCAACTGAGGGCAAGGCTGGAAGAATCTTGGACCATCGAGGGAACGATCATGAGAGCGGCATCGTCGCGCCACAGAAAGTACCTTCAATGCATGCTTCCATGAATCTGGTGATTTTCTATATGGTGGGCGCTTGTTCCTGTGAGGAGAAGCACGATGCGTGCATGCTCTACTCCATGCCCATTCGGCACACCTGCTCCGCAAATGGACACCAGCTTACCAGTCTCGTTAACAGAATGCGGATCTCAATCTGCCCCTTCTCGCTCATCTTATGGCGGCTTCGAAGCGCGTTGAGGATTACACCTACCAGATTGATCAGTGCCGGAGGAAGAACATGCGTTCGATCGTTCGATTGTTGAGCTTCTGGAGTCGTTGGCACTAAATCGCCGATTAGGACTTGAGCTTGACGATTCATATACAGAACCTGCAGTGATGGAGAAAGCAACGCAATTCCCGGTCTTTCTGACAGCATCTTTCCACTACTTATGCCATTTTGAGACACCTTTAGCTGGAATCATCCTGCGCGATACGCCTCACGGAGCTGAAGCGCGCCACCAGAACGCCACTTGCGGACTAACCTTCATTGAGTACCTGTTGTTTGGCCGCCAACCAGTCTTCGAGAGCATGGCCGTCCTCTCAACCATGCTCCTCATACAGGGCGTAGGCCCGCTCCGAGATGCGCGTATGGGCATCTCGGAATTGTTCACCAGACTGGTGAGTACTGGTGTGCTCGATGCTCCGAGATTCGACCGGATTTCGTGTGACACGCTGTGTGGGGCGTGAAACTGACTGAGTCTTCGTGGCCATGACGGGTTCTCCTCCTAATTATCATGAACGCTCAATATTGCGCTGCCTTCTACCGGTTCTTGCAATGAAGCGACGCCCTGTTTCGCTCAATGACTTCAGTGACGCCCAGACGGGCGTCGAACGATAGGCTGCTAGACGCTCGTCATAATGGGCGACGCAATCGGGGCAGTAGCCGTGACTGAATACAAATCCATGGCTAAGCGGCAGCTTCCGACTTATGGCATAGATACTCAGATCCACCCATGGACCTTTACCGACTTCCATGTTTGTTTCGTCTCGAACCTTGGAGCAGAAGCAGCAGATCGGAACGAAGTCATCCATGACATCTTCCCTCCAGCCTTAGGTCCGATTCTCAATGAATGCCCTGGATGCCGGCCATTCAAAGGCCAGAATCGAGCGTGCTTTACGGTGTGCCGCACGAGGCCACTTATACCATCGCCGCACTCAGTTCCGACTGAAGCAACTCACTGACCTCAGAAAATTTCACCGGCTTGATCATAAAACGGCGAACCCCTTGACGGAATAGGACTTGCGTCAGGTCCTCGCTGGTCTGATCTGCTATCATGATCACTGGAATGCAAGGACTAATAGTCTGGACCAGAAGAAGTATTTCAACCATGTCGGTCTGTGCCGCGGGCGCAGACCAGCCGAGTCCGATAAAGACCACCTGCGGCCGGAAGCCGCTCAACCCATCGATCGCGGCATCGACGGTCCTGACGAACACCGGATGGTAGCCGTGAGTGGCGAGCCAATCGGCAAGTTTCAGCCCAAAGTCCAAATCCTGTTCCACAATCATCACCCGCGTTCTCTCACCATTCTGCTGGCTCGCCATCATCAGATCTCCTTTCACTTCTGTCTCCGCCTCATGCTACCCCTTGGTTCTCAGGCCGCGTCGTGACATCGTTCCCGGATCGACCCCTCTCCGTAAATGTTCTTGTTCACAGCACACGCCTTTCTTCGTCGCACAGTCCTGATCGATTGCCTTCCGGTGAAGAGTGAATCAGCCTGGCCGACCAAACAGTGCCTGGCTCTGTCGATCTTGCAACGACTGGGGAGTCGGAGGAGCTGGCCCGATGGATACGGTGTAACCGAAACAGCGCGTACGGCTCACCATCAGCGTACCTTGCCGACTGAGCCGATCCACCGACGCGAACACCTGCGCCCATGAGTAGGCTGGCAACCTTTGAACCAATTCATCGAAGGTACAGGACACCACAGTGGTCACTGCATGGCAAATCACTGAGTCAATGCTGGGGACATGCACCTGTGCCATGGCATTCTCCTGTTTGAGGGCTACGCTCCGTTGACCTTGCGCTGGAGATGCGGATCGGAAATGACGCCCCCACATTCGACACAACTCACCTTGCCGGCCTTCTGTTCCTCCACCGAGACGCAATCTGAGATCATGCGACTGTGTGTGCAGACGCAAAGGGGGCTCATGGAAAGAGGCTGTGGCGCTTGTTCTGACACTTTGAAATTCACGATGCGCTTTCGAGTTACTATGGGATCCAGGTTTCGTCTCGCATGGTGGGGTTATAGCCGAATCACGATCGAAGTCCTATCGGCACAGATAGGATTCCGATGTCGGACTGTACGCACTACCACTGTCGTAGTTTGTACGACAGGAGGGAAAGGAAGGCTGAGTGGTGTGTACGAAAGTCGAAGAGGGCAGTGAACAGGAATCAAAGACGGAAGGAATGTACGTGTCTATCTCTTCACAACTCAGGACTCAGGACTGCGCACTCAGGACTCAACATTTTTACTCCACGAGTCCCTGTTGGATTGCATAGCGAGTCAGCTCCGCATTGGTCTTCATCCGCATCTTTTCGAGAATCCGCGCTCGGTAGGTGCTGATCGTCGTGACACTCAGGTTCGTCGTCTCAGCGATCTCACCAACGGTTTTGCCCGATCCGATATGGCACAGCACTTGGTATTCCCGATCCGACAGCAATTCGTGAAGGTCCTTCTCGGCGCCGACCTTGACGGTGAAGGCGAGGGCCTCTCCCAGCGAAGGACTCACATATTTGCCGCCCCCCTGTACCTTCTTAATCGCCTTGACCAATTCCTCCGGAGCGGCTGCTTTGGTCAAATACCCATCGGCGCCGGCTTTGAACATCCGGATCGCGTACTGCTCTTCAGGATGCATGCTGAGGATCAGCACGGGCAGATTGGGAAACTCCTGTTTCACTTGTTTGAGCGCCTCCATGCCGTTCGTACCGGGCATGCTGATATCCATCACGGCCACGTCCCACGGTTTCCGCCTCAGCAACTCCAGCATCTCGTGGGCATTCCCGGCCTCGCCGATTTTCGCGCCGTGAAATCCCTCGATCACGAGATCCCGCACTCCTCGCCGGAAGAGAGGAAAATCATCAACCACCA
>JBDTSF010000179.1:0-2764 GCA_039931295.1 Nitrospirota bacterium
AGTCGCTTCAGCCCGCTCACCAAGCCGGAGAACGGGACTCCCACATCGACAAGCGCACCGAGGGTCATGTCGCCGCTAATACCCGAATAACAATCGAAATGGAGATGCGCGCCCATATGCGTCCTTTCCCCTACTCAGTTTTGACCGCGCTCATCTTACCCAAGCGGCCTGCGAACGGCAATCGGCTCAGAAGGTTGGAAGGCTCATGATCGTGCGTCGCGATCGCACATGCACGAGTATTTCTCGTGAAACGGATCCTATTGAATCATTGACGATTGATCAATTTCATCAGTGAATCAGACACGTTTATGTATCTTTGGTCGAATACATTGACAGCCCATCAACGCTATGTTATCCCGAATGGACTCACCTACGTTTTGATCTTTCGCACCAACATTCTCGTGACGCGCGAATCTCCTATGACAAGCTGCCAGCCCTTGATAGCACTCCCTTCAAGGCTGTTCGGATCCTCAATTGGTCGGAAGGCCTGGATGCTGCTCTGCATCGCGCTGGTACTCTGGGCCCCGGCTGACGCTTCGGCAAAATCGAAGCCTCAACGGGCTCCACGCCCCGCTCCGGAACTGAAGATTCTCAACCTGGATGTTTCACCCGACCCTTATCTGATTGCATCCGGCTCATTGCAGTTTTCTGCCGTCGTCCAGCTGCCCAAAGAACTGGATGGCGCCACCCTGCTGGAAGTCTCCTCATTCATCACGTCACCGTCGAAAAACTCGCTCCGTTTTCTGACCACGCGCACTGCACTGCAGCCGCACCAGGCTTCGGCCTCCGGTGCCACCCCTCCGCAAGTCTCTGTTCTCTTGACATGGGACGGATTGGACCAGAAGAAAATCCAGGCGGGAACTGGCCACTATCAGTTCGAAGTGCGCGCCAAATTACTGGCAAACGGCGAGAAGGGCCCCAGAACGCAGATTGTCTCCTGGCCGAAACGGGGAATAATCGAAGTGAAATAACAAACTATAAAAAGTGAACTGTTACACGTGAGAGGTGATCATCAAGACCTCACCTCTTATCTTTTCACTTTTCACGTGTTACATCTCACGCCTGTCCCAGCACATTGATGCGATGCGCAAGACAGCCGGCCCCGAAGCCATTGTCGATATTCATCACCCCAACCCCTGCCGCGCAGGAATTCAGCATCGTCAATAAGGCAGCGAGTCCACCGAAACTTGCGCCGTAGCCCCGGCTCGTCGGCACAGCCACGACCGGGCAGGGAACCAACCCACCGACTACGCTCGGCAAGACTCCGTCCATCCCTGCGGCTACCACCACTACCCGGGCTTGCATCAGCCGGCTCTGACGCTCCAGCAGCCGATGAATGCCGGCCACGCCCACGTCATAGAGCGTCTCAACCCGGCTCCCCATCACTTCCGCCGTCACTCTCGCTTCTTCTCCGACAGGAATGTCCGAGGTGCCGGCGGTGACCACCAAGATGTGCCCTTGGAGCCGCCGTTTTGGGTCACGGATCGACACAATGCGCGCCTCGTCATGATAGACCGCTCGACGGTCTAGCTGCTTGATGAGCCTGCCCACTTGGCGAGTTGCCCGCGTCGCCAACAACGGACGATGGTGTTTCAACAATGCCTTCGCGATCGCGCGAATCTGGGCCGACGTCTTTCCCTCGCAAAAGATGACCTCGGGAAACCCCTGCCGTAATGACCGATGGTGATCGACGGACGCAAATCCAAGATCCTCATAGGGCAAGGTGCGGAGCTGCCCGATCGCTGCCTTCACGGGCAAGGTACCCTTCTGCACCTCAGTCAACAATCGTTCAAGCGCCTCAGGATTCATGGTTGCCCTTTCTCCGGCTTGGCATCGCGCTCCATCAGATCGGTCACCGCCTTGCGGCACGACTTCCCCTCGAATAACACCGCATTGACCTCTTGCACGATCGGCATGTCGACGCGATGTCGTCGCGCAAGTCCTAACGCCGCCTTCGCCGTCCGCACCCCTTCGGCCACGGCCTGCATGCTGCCGAGGATCATCTCCAGCTGCTCACCCTTCCCCAATCGAACACCGACCGTGTGATTTCGGCTTAATGCTCCCGTGCAGGTCAACACCAAGTCGCCGACGCCGGACAGTCCGTAGAATGTTCGCGGATCCGCACCCATCGCGACGCCCAACCGCACCATCTCAGTTAATCCTCTCGTGATCAACGCCGCCCGCGCATTGTGACCGAGCCCTAATCCATCTACCACGCCGGCTGCAAGCGCCATCACGTTCTTGAGTGCTCCGCCGAGTTGGACACCCAAGACATCGCTGTCGGCATATACCCGAAAGGACGGTGTCATCAACGCCGCTTGGAATGTCTTGACCAATTCCACATTCTTTCCGGCTAAACAGACCACCGCGGGTTTCCCCGCGCAGACTTCTGCGGCGAAGCTCGGGCCAGACAACACCATAAGACCCTGATGCATGGCCGGAGGAAGGACGTCGGTCATGACGTGAGTCATCAAATTCAACGTATCTTCTTCAACCCCCTTCGTCGCACTGACGAATGGGATTGGGGTGGAGAGCGATCGGACCAGCTCGCGCAAGACGGGACGTGCAACGTGTGACGGGACCACAAAAAGCAGCCCCTCGCTCTGTTGGGTGATATCGACCAACGACCCGGTAGCCACGAGTGAGGCGGGGAGTGAGACGCCAGGCAAGAAGACCGGATTCTCGTGTTTCCCGTTGATGGCATCCACCACCTCTCGTTCATAGGCCCAGAGCAGAGTTCTGAGACCTTTCTCCGCGAGATGTT
>JBDTSF010000180.1:0-7104 GCA_039931295.1 Nitrospirota bacterium
CTCTTGGCCGGCCTCTACCCATTAGCCAAACGCGTCATTCATATCCCGCAAGCGATGCTGGGTATCGCCTTCGGCTGGGGAACGATCATGGCCTGGACCGCCTCGCGAGGAGACATCGAAGCCCCGGCTTGGTGCCTGTTTGCGGCGACGGTCTTCTGGGCGATCGGATACGATACGATCTACGCGCTCCAAGATCGAGAGGACGATCGTCGAGTCGGCGTGAAATCCTCAGCGCTGCTGTTCGGTTCGTTGACGTGGATCGCAGTGGGCGCGGTCTTCTCTTCAATGCTGCTGCTACTGGGGCTCGCAGGTTGGTTTGCCCAGATCGGCTGGATCTACTATGCGGCACTCGCTGCCATTGGTGTGTGGTGTCTGAAACAGGCTCTGCAGCTCAGGAGGGCGGTAGCAGCTCCTACCGCCTTCCACATGTTTCAGCAACATGTATGGGTAGGAGCCGCGGTCTTCATTGGAATGGTTGCAGGGTTTCTGCTCGCATAGCAGTAGGTTGCACACATGTGGCAGCAGCGGTGCCGCTCGCCTGCTCAACTTACTTCTTCTTCTCCGTCGGTTTCTTCTCGGCTGGTTTCTTCTCCGCAGGCTTCTTCTCGTCTGTAGCTTTAGGCGCATCTGCAACTGGGGCCTCAGCTGCATCGTCAGCATTCTCCCCTTTCAACGTCGTCAAGTACAGTGTCACCGCCTTCGCATCGGCATCGCTCAGTCCCAGCGCCGGCATTCTTGTTTCTGCATTCATCGCCTGCGGGTTTATCAACCACCGATAGACCCAGGTCCCATTCAATCTGAATCCAGCCCGATCGAGTGCCGGCCCGACCTTACCGCCATCTGGGCCGATACTATGACACCCATTGCAGCCATACTTGTTCTCATAGAGCCGTTGGCCATACGCCACCGTCTTCGCAAGCTGGTCAGGCTTTATCTTGAGATCAGGCCTGGGAACGCTCGTACCTTTTCCCGGTCTGGTCACGAGATTCGTCATGGCACCCTGTGCAACGTCGAGTTCCTTTTTCGCCTTACTCATAGCCGCTAACTCATTGGCGTAGGAAGATTCGTCGGGTTCTACATCCTTCTTGAGTGCTTCACTCTTCTTCTCCGCCTCCTCGGAGGCTTGCTTTTCCGCGGCCTCATAAGCCTTTGTGGCCTGCTCTAACGTAGACTTTGCAGTTTGGAGTGCTGTCTCCAGCTGTTTCTTCCGTTCCTCGACTTTAAACTCCATCTTTCCGCCATGGAGACCGCGGACATACCCGACAATGGACCAAATCTCTTCTTCCGACAGGGTGTATTTGAAGGTCGGCATCGTTGGCACGGCAAAGTCGTCATCACCGATCTCATCGCCCCCTTCTTCACTCGTATCCTTCATATCGCGTGAAATCGTATTGAAGATATCTTCGTCCTTAAACGTGCTCATCTCTGACTTGTTCGTGAGATCTTTGGGCTTCGGGTCGGGCATCGAGGACCAATTGAATCCTTCGTTCTGCTTCCCGCTCTCACCGTGGCAATGCGAGCAGTAATGGCCATAGAGTTCATGCCCCTTCCCGCCCTGCTCACTGGTACAGCCTGCCACGACAATCAAGGCACCGACCCAAGCCACTGCTCCCACCAATCCCATTGCGTATAGCCTAGCCGCCTTCATGCTGATTGCCCTTTCTTTAGCTTGCGGATCAGAACGAACTGAAATCCGAGAGCCAGGCCCACGGCAATGGCCGCATAGTAATAACCGGTATAATCCGGTGGCGCCTCTGCGCGGAAATACCACCAGGATGAGACAGCCTTTTGAGACCCCTTCTCCTTTAGCTCGCCGCTGCTTGGATCTTTCTTGCCGTCCCAGGCAGCAAAGCCGATATTGATGAAGCCGGCTGTTGTAATCAGTGTGTCTTCTTCAGGATGCCCGGTGTCGAGGGGGCGCGTAAAAACAACTTTCCATCTGCCGTTGGCGTAGGCGCCTTTGGCTTTGACATCCTGGTGCTCCTGAATTTTTAGCGTGCCGAAACCCTTGGCGTTCATGTCGACGCCTTTGCCATCTTTGTTCTTCCAATACCAGATATTGACCGGACCGCCTTCGACCTGCGCCATCGGCTGCCCATGCGCAAAGTGAGCCTTCTTATCGCCCACCATGAACTGAATCGCGGCTGCGTCGTCCGGGTCTTCCGTCGGATCGGCGTACTCCAAAAGAATCGCCACGTTCGTCCCATCGTGCAAGCCTCGCACGATCATATCTTTAACCGTCGCTTCCAAATTTCTAGTCGGCCAATGGACTTGAGGCGACATGGGGAAGGTCGCCGGGGGCGCGCTGCTCCACACGGCCGCAGTCGGATCATCTGCCGGCAAGGCACCCTTCACCAGCGGAGCGCTGACCGCCGAGCTTGCCACAGTTGGTTCGCCGGCCGGAGCAGGGGCCGCGACCTTTTCCTCAGCTGCAGCCAGCTGTACGATCAGGAACCCTATGGCAAGACACACACCGCCGACCATATTCGGCACGATTCGACTGAGTCCGCGTATCATAAGTTCCGTCCTCTCTCTCCTCACTTCACCAGAGCGTAAGGCTATGCGCCTTCCACACACGCACTTCTTCACCAGCCCAACCATCGTCCTTATCTCATCAAGGGGCGGATAGGTTTGTCTCCAACTGTGCGCGTTATCCCAATTCCCACTTTATTTTCCAGGGCGGCCTGGTTGATCCTCGATTGCGCGCGTCGAACGAGCACATTCTGATCGTGCGCGTTCCGCGAGCAGGAGGACGACCAGGCTACCCCACTACTCCCAGGTCCGAGGCGATTGATGCGCGCCATCATACTCACCCATGATGATTTTCCAGATCCATTCGTCGGGAAGTTCAAGCTCCCAGCGAGGCATCGCGGATTTCCATGGCATCCCTTCGATCGGAAGGCCGACGCCGCCCTTCTTAATCCGCCAGAAGAGATAACTTTCCTGGAGCATCGCGATCGTCGTGGGATCGGCAAAGTTAGCCGGGGGAGGATTGAATCCCCTCGCTGCTGAGCCTTTGCCGTCGAAGTTTCCTCCGTGGCAGGGGGAACAGAATGCCGCATAGAATCCCTTCCCCTGCTGGATCGTCTCAGGTGTCTTTGGAACTGGATTC
Source organism: Nitrospirota bacterium (assembly GCA_039931295.1). Taxonomy (GTDB): domain Bacteria; phylum Nitrospirota; class Nitrospiria; order Nitrospirales; family Nitrospiraceae; genus Palsa-1315. The sequence goes on from JBDTSF010000180.1 coordinate 3,113, forward strand.
GACAAGCCGGCAAATTCCCCTGGCGGAGCCGGATGAATGGTCCTGTTTTCGCCAGGGGGGGCATCACTAACCGCCGTACTGTTAAAGGTTTGCCAGCCGACCAGCAAAGGGAAGAGAATCAGTACGAGGTACCGTAATGCTTGCAGCCCGCCAATGTTCTCTCCCGTCAAGAAACGTTGTATCGGTCCCCAAAACTCCTCTTTAGATTCTGCGCTCACTGTGGCAAGGATAAGAAACCCCGACGTCGTCAGCAATAGGTACAGGAACACCAAGCTCATCGGGAGCGGCGCCGAGCCAGGGATATTGGGGACTACAAATTTCAAAATCAAATAGGTGATGACATTCAACAGGATCAGCTTGATCAACGGCCCCATACGTTCCTCCTCAGTGCGCTTGCGCCACGGCCATTGGACCGGACTGAGCTGCCTTCACCGGAGCAGCAGGCGCCTGTCCCGGCACATCCAGTTCAGATGGATTGATAGAAATCGGTTCGCCGCTCATCTGCTGCAGGAATGCAATGACCGAGAGAATCTCGTTCCTGGACAGCCCGATCGGGTTCTTATTGATGGCGGGCATCTCGGCAGGATACATCTTCGGCAGGCCTTCATGGCGATAGTCCTGATAGATATAGGCCTGCGGCTGCGTCAGACTTTCATAGAGAAATTCACGGGTCAATTTAGCCCCGATCCCCTTCAAGTCAGGACAGCGAGCCGACTCGCTGGGACCGATCGTGTGGCACAATGCACACTGGCCCTTACTGAAGAAAATCTTCTGCCCGATCGCCGCCAGATCGGTCGGCGTTTTGACCGTGGCTATATCAAATTTTTCCTCAACCGGTGGCAATGACGCCATTTGCGGCACTGCCAGCGCCGTGAGCATAAAGAGGCCCAGCACAATCGAGACGAATCCGATGACGCGAGGGAATACTGATTTAATAAAGAGCAAAATCAGAATTCCGCATCCTACAACCGAAAGACAAATCAATTGCAATCTGGCTACTTCACTCATAATCACCCTTTGGGTAGTTAGAAGTTCTGAGTGCTGAGTGCTGAGTTACACTCAAAACTCATAACTTAAAATTCAGAACTTGCGCTCTCCCGGCTTATCGAGCGCGCTCGATGCGCCTGCCATCGCCGGCATGCCATGGGGCAATTCCCCTTTGCTCGGCGCTGTCGTGGCCGCTTTTGCCTTATCGCCCATCGTGGCCACCCAGAAAATGAACGCGACAATCATGCAGAAAAGGAACGTGCACAAGGCCATGATCCCGGATGCATAGCCGAGTGCGGGCGAAAACGCGTATTGCGACGTATCACGGACCACGCCATACACATGCCAATGGACTCGGGAGGACGACCGTGCATACCCCATCAAGGTCATCAGGAGGATGACCATGATCGCGTTGAGGACCAGGGAGTAGCCGGCACGAGGCGGCATCTTGCCCCAGACCATCTCTGTCGTGGTCTTGGCGCTCTTGAGCAGCAAGGCCGTCAGCGGCGTGATGGTCAACATGACACCGATCACGATCAACACCTGCGACGTCGAGAAGTAGTTGATGCGAATGATCGCGGGAACGAAATATCCCCACACGCCCAGGACGATCACTCCGATACCGGCAAGAACGAGCACGGCGCCCATGATTGCTTTGGCGACCTTCGCCCAGCCGGCTGTATCCTGCTTGCCTGCCCGCCAATACATGATGAAACTCATGAATGTCACGAGAATCATCAAGTTCGAGACGGTCATTTTTGCCGACATCACACCGAGGACTCCCAGTAGCGGGTGGTGGCTTCCTCCCATCTTTGCCGCCTCTTCCAAACTCGCCACGAGCGAATGGGGGGTCATCCAGACAGCCAGGCACAAGAGCAGCACCACCAACATCGCCATCATCGGCTTCCGGTACTTGAGCGCAGACCCAGGGATACGATAGGTGATCCCCAGCCAGAAATAATAGTTTGACCCGAGAAAGAGCACCCCGATGAGCATGGCTTGTAAGATGAAGAGCCACGACAGGAAGCCGCCCATCAGCGTGATGCCCATCTGCTGGTTATACTGGTAAATTTCACGCATGAGCCAGTAGCCGGCAAATGGCAAAGACAATAGACCGAATACACCGATGAAGTTCCCGACGTAACCCATCCAATCGTAGTGGTCGCGCTCTTCAGGGGTCTTGGCAGACAGATAACGAATCCCGGCGTAGGCGCCGCAGATATAGCCGCCCAGCACGACGTTGGCGATGATCCGGTGAATGTTGACCGGCCACCAGGTCGGGTTCCATGTCGCGGCCCAGGCGCGTGCCAGATCCGTCCCCTCAGCAATGACAACGGGACTGGATTGGAACGTGGCCCAGGAGTTCGGTATGATCATGATAAAAAATGCAAAGACGTTGAGCATGAGACCGAGAAAAATATGAAAGGTCTTCTTGCCGCCGTACTGCATTGCGTCCCAGCCATACCAGTAGAGGTACAACGTCGCGGTCTCGACCAGGAACAGGATGCAATAGACAATAAACGACGGGAAGAAAATATCGGTCAGATAGTTCATCAGCTTGGGATAAAACGCGATCAGCAGGAACAATAAGATGCCGCCGAAGAGCGCGGTTGTGGAATACGCGGATGTCAGGAGCTTGGTGAATTCCTTGGCGAGTTTGTCGTAGCGCTTTTCGCCACCCCTCCAAGCCACGACTTCGCAAACCCAAGCGAACATCGGCACACCCAGCACAAATCCCGCGAGCAATAAATGGAGCTGCGCCACAACCCAGATGACATTGCGGCTGCCGACGTAGGGAATATCGCGATACTCGGTCGGGGCTGCCGGTGCAACGTCTGCTCCAAACACCAGTGCGGGAAGGCCGAGGAGACCCGCTGCTATAACGAGACCCAAGAGTGCCCCTCCGTGCTCACTGCTGCTACGGAGAAGCCTCTGAATCCATCCACCCTGATCTTGTTGCATTGCCCTCACCTCATCATCTCCCATGTTACTGGTTCATGGCGGCAGGGGGAACCGGCTCTGTTATGTCCGACTCCTCCACGACTGCTACTTTGCCTGCCTTGCCTCTTTTCTTACTCTGCTCTTTTCCCAGTTTGGTTTTCGCCCGCTGTTCTACCAGCAACTCGACCTGCTCCGCAAGATGGGCGATCATTTTTTCGTTTTTATGCAGAGTCTCAAGAGGTTTGAATGGGGGTTCGAGCGCGACTTCTTCCTTTTTGCAACAATCATGCGGGTGGGGGGTAAACACCGGAAGAGAAAACCCAAACAGAAGGGACAACAACACGGCAGCACCCGACAGTCCTGCCAACATCCATGTCTGATCCACCGGCACCCGCATCAGATCCCACCGGGTGATCAGCCCCTGATAATTCTCTGGCGCATGACCGGCCGACTCTATCGAGCCACGCATCACCCGTCCCACAAGCGAGAAGCCAATTACGAAGAACAATAATAAGGCCCCCGTAGCCACAGTACTCCAGAGGGTCAGCTTAATGCTGATCCCCTCCGCCACAGGAACTCCTTTCAAATAATCCGCTTCAAGTATCGACTGGGCAGCAGAGATCGAGGTTGCAGTGATCGCACTCTGAGCCACCCAAAGGATCGGAATATACATGGCGCCGATTACGGCACACTTCCACCAGAGACTCAGTCCTAACCCGCTGGGAGGTTCACGCCGCAACCGTTCGAGAGAAAATGTTCCTCCCACAATCCCAAGCGCCCAGATGTCGATGGGAATGGCCAGCAAGAACAGTAATGGAATGCCGAGACCTTCACCGATGTGGGAATCCAATCCCAATGTAATTATCGGAAGCGCGAACACCGTGACCGGACTCGCCAAGAGCATCAAGAAGGCAAGTCCGATCCTATTCTCAAACTGTATGATCCCAAAAGCCAGGAACAACACGGCGAACGCGAGCTTGAACGGCAAGCCGGTCCAGAAGGCAGGCCAGAGAATCCCGAACCCGAGTTTTGTGGGAGAAATGCGATCGTTCATGCCGGCACCC